>JACTML010000089.1 GCA_014584635.1 Nitrosomonas eutropha
TCGTTGGTAAATTCGCCGGTGATGGAGGATAGGGCTTGTTGTGCAAGGCGAAGTTCTTCGGCAAGTAGTTCCAGTTGGTCTGCTGTGTGCAGCCAAGTGGCTGCTCTCGCAAGCAACTCTCGGGTGCGCATCAATGCCTGCAGATGGCGTTGGCGTGCCATGTAAGCACCTTCTCCGGCGATATTCGCTTGCCAGCCGGCTGTTTTAAGTAGCGCTGTTTTGAGCAATGCTATCCCGGTACCTTCCTTTGCTGAGAGATAAACGGCTGTTCCCGAAGTATCTTCTTCCAGGTGCGGAGGTTTTCCGGATAGATCGATCTTGTTGTGAACGGTTAATACAGGCAGCCGTTCCGGCAGACGTGCCAGCACTGAGTGATCTTCTTCTGTTACGCCATGGTGGCTGTCCACTAGCAACAGTACCAGATCAGCTTGTTCGATTGCAGCGTAGGTGCGGACAATTCCGTGTTGCTCAACAATATCACTGGTCTCCCGTAATCCGGCGGTGTCAATCAGGTGGAGCGGGATGCCTTCAATTTCAATTGATTGTCGGACGGTGTCTCTTGTGGTGCCGGGAATATCCGTGACAATGGCTATTTCATCACCTGCAAGACGGTTAAGCAGACTGGATTTTCCCACATTGGGCTGACCGGCCAGCACAACTTTGATGCCTTCTTGCAGCAGGTTGCCTTGACGGGATGCGGCCAGGATTTGTTCCAGTTTTTCCCGGATTGCAATGAGTTGCTCTGTGGCATGGGCGCTCTGGAGAAAGTCGATTTCTTCTTCAGGAAAATCCAGGGTTGCTTCGACCAGGATGCGCAGATCGATCAGTGCATTTACCAGTTGATGAATTGCTGATGAAAACTCTCCGTGCAGGGAACGCATTGCGCAGCGTGCTGCGTTTGCCGTACTGGCGTCTATCAGATCAGCTATTCCTTCGGCTTGTGCAAGATCCAGTTTTTCGTTGAGGAAGGCGCGCAGTGTAAATTCACCGGGCTCTGCCAGACGGGCACCCAATTGCAGGCAGCGTGCCAGCAACAGATTGATGACAGCAGGGCCGCCATGCCCGTGCAGTTCGAGGATATCTTCCCCAGTGTAGGAATTGGGGGAGGGAAAATACAGGGCGATTCCCTGGTCAATAATCTGGTTATCCTGATCGAGAAAGTTGAATAGCCCGGCATGGCGCGGATCAGGCAGTTTGCCCAAGATTGCTTGGGCAAACTGCTGTAGATTTGATCCGGAAATTCTGACTATTCCTATGCCGCCACGACCGGGTGGCGTGGCGATTGCTGCAATGGTGTCATTGTTTTGCATCAGATTGACAGGCTGTTACATACTCTTTGTGTCAAAAGAATATGCAAGACACCGCTGTAATCATCGTTTGCGTCTTCTTGCCCTTTTCTCTGTTTTTTTCGGACTGGAAACAGCAGCAGGCGCTTTGGGGGCTTCTTCCGGTTTGCTGGCAGCCGTTTCACTGTTTTCCGGATCAGCTGAAGATTCCTCAGAGTCTTCCACATCACTGTCCGGGCTGTCAGATGATGCAGCATTTTTTGAATGACTGGCTGGTGCTTCAGGCGCCTCCTTGCTGGGAGGGGTGCCATACATTTTTGTGATTTTCCATTGCTGTGCAATCGACAAAATGTTGTTTACCAGAGAGTACAGAACCAGCCCGGCCGGGAAGAAGAAGAAAATGGCACTGAAAGCAACCGGCATAATCTGCATTATCTTCGCTTGCAGTGGATCAGTCGGAGTCGGATTAAGTTTGGTTTGTATAAACATGGATATCCCCAGCAGAACCGGTAGCAGATACTTGGGATCCGGGGAAGATAAATCATTAATCCACAGTGCAAAAGGAGCATAGCGCAGCTCTACAGCTGCAAGTATCGTCCAGTACAGGGCGATAAAAACCGGGATTTGCACCGCTATGGGAAAGCATCCGCCCATCGGGTTGATCTTTTCTTCTTTATAAAAATCCATCATTGCCTGGTGCATGCGTTGTCGGTCACCTTTGTACTGATCCTGGATGCGCTTCAGTTTTGGAGTTACCAGACGCAATCTGGCCATAGATCGATAACCGGCTGCAGATAGCGGGAAAAACAGCAGTTTGACGGTTATGGTCAGAAGGATAATGGCTATCCCCCAGTTTTCTGTCCATGAATGGTAAAAAGAAAGCAAGCGGAACAATGGTTTGGCAACCATGGTTAACCAGCCATAGTCAACCGTTAGCTCCAGTCCGGGTGCCAGTTCAGCAAGATTATCCTGTTCTTCCGGGCCGGCATAAAACGGCATGGTAGTGGTGACAGTTTCGCCTGAAGCGATGGTTCCGGCAGGAACAATGACTCCGGCTGTGTAGAGATGATCACTTTGCCGTTTGGCAAAGTACTCGCGTGGGGTTTGTGGTTGTGGCAGCCACGCAGTCAGAAAATAGTGTTCCAGCATGGCAATCCAGCCATTATCCGCATTGGCCGGATATTCTGCCTTGCCTTTGTCCAGATCATCAAACGGAATTTTCTGGTACTTTTCTTCTTCCGTATAAACGGCTGCGCCCAGAAAACTGCGTATCATCATGGTATGTGCCGGTGGCGGTGTGTCGTCGCGCAGCATCTGGAAATAGGCAAACGGGCGGATTGTGCTGTCCCCCTCGTTTTTCACCTCGAAACCGACATCAATTACATAGCTGTCACGATGAAAGGTGTAGGTTTTTATAACCTGAACGCCCTGGGTTTCAGGCGCAAGCAGGCGAACAACGATCTTGTCTTCGCCCGCAGCCAGCTCATAGTTGCGCACACCCGATTCAATCTGGTAAATCGTTTTATGGTTAGGCAGGCCTTCGCCTACCAGACCCGATTGTGCAACATAGGTGCGTGAAGCTTCGCTGTGCAGGAGGGAATAGGGGATGTTTTCATCTTCAGCGGAGGGTTGTTGCAATAGCTCCAGCTGGCGCAGATCTCCTCCCACAGTATCAATTTCAGCGATGACTTTATCTGTGACAACGCGTATTTGCTCACCTGAGGCAAGCAGACGGGGCGTAACTGAATCGGTGGAATCACCGTTTGAAGGTATTCCGTTCGAGTCTGATTCTGTGTGTGAGGATGTCAGTTCACTGCCTGGAGTGGGAAGATCACTGCTGCTTTTTGCTGGTGTGGTATCAGTTGTGGAGTCAGCCTGGGCGACAACAGCGGGCGGGGCATCGAATTTCTCCTGTTCTTTTACCCATGCATCCCATAAAAACAGCAACGATGTTGAAAAAATGATAAGCAGTACGATTTTTTTATTGTCCATTTTTTTGAAACTCGAGGATGCGGAAAATTTCTGTAAAAACGCTTGATGAACGGGGTGATAAAGCAGTTATTGCAGGCATGCAGGTTGCCTCACGGGACAGGATCATGACCACCCTGGTTCCAGGGATGGCAGCGTAAAATCCGTTTGGTGCCCAGCCATAATCCCTTTACCAGACCATGTTTCATTAATGCTTCCTGCATGTAATTTGAACAGGTTGGATAAAATCTGCAAGAAGGCGGAATCAGAAGACCAATACTGTATTGGTAGAGCTTAATAAGACCGATAATCAATTGTTTCATGACAGCCTGGCTGCCTTGTTTAAAAGCATTGCGGCTTCCTGATAGATATGCGCAAGATCTGGTGATGCCACAGAATGTCGCAATTGCATGACGCAATCCATACCTTTAATCACTTGTCGGTGCTTGCGAAATGCTTCTCTGATCAATCGTTTGATACGGTTTCTTCTGACAGCCTTGCGTTCGATCCTTTTGGCTACGATCATGCCGATACGCGCATAATCACTGCTGTTCGTATTTATTTTTATGTGCAATCGCAGAGAGAGGCTTTCGAGCACGATCCGGTTCCTCAGAACAGCGCGAAACTCGTCAGCTTTTCGTAATCTGCACTGTTTGGGTAATGAATAAATACGTTTGGTTGTCAAAAAACTCAGGCAGCAAGTCTGGTTATGTTACGCACTGAGCTTGACTCGCCCCTTTGCCCGGCGTGCACGAATAACTGCTCTGCCGCCGCGTGTTTTCATGCGGGCGCGAAATCCATGAGTACGTTTTCTGCTGATAACGGATGGTTGGTAGGTACGTTTCATTTTATAAAAAGCCTATTTTTACTATAAGAATTTGAAAGAAAGCTGACAAATTTCTCATGCAAACGATAAAAATTGCAGATTTACTCCTTTCAGGGCCGAACAGTATATCTTAATCCGGCAGGTTTTCGCTATACGTGTTTTGAGTGGAATGATTCTGTAAAGGAATAAGTAACCTGATCCTGTTTGCTGTCAGAACCTGTTTAGGGTTGCAATCAAGGGGGCAAAATTGAACGGGGAAGTGGGACATATTTACGGTATATGAGCAGTTGAGTTTAGGTTTAACGCTGCAAGGTGTCCTTCAATGGGGTGTTGAACAGGTTTTCGGATTGTAATTTGTAGGTTTTAACAGTATTGCGCGATTGAGCAGGTGTCTTTACACTCTATTCCCCAAATAGGGCAGGGGATTCCCGGTGAGCCCAAGGAGGAATGATAATGATGAATCAGTTGGCAGTAGATCAGCGGCAGCAGGAAAGACGGACCGAAGTTTCATTTGTCTGCCCCTACCAGTTGGGAATCAAACGGGGCCGGCGGGTTGCGCAGCGACGATCCGATCACGGCGCTGCTTATGTTGATCAGTACAGCTGGCAGCTGGTAGCCAGTGTTCTTGCTATTGTACTGCTCAGTACGACAGATGCTTTTTTGACCATGAATATATTGGCGGGCGGTGGTGCTGAACTTAACTATTTCATGGCGGCGCTGATTGAAAAGGATATGCAGCAATTTGTTTTTGCCAAACTGGCGCTTACTTCCCTAGCAGTGATTATGCTGGCGATCCATCATGAAGTACGACTTTGCGTTGGGTTCCGCTGCAGGCATCTGCTCTATATGTTCTTATTGGGTTACGCCAGCCTGATCGGCTATGAGCTGATACTGCTGCAGCTTATTAACGCATAGCCCTTTTATTCGTACGGGTTGCTGGAGATTCGAGTATGGAGCCGATTGTGCGCTGGCTCATGATAGCCGGCATTGTTCTGCTTGTTATAGGCGCAGTGCTGCATCTGGCACCGTGGCTGTTTAACTGGTTTGGAAAACTGCCAGGTGATATCTCTATTGAAAGTCGCCATAGCAAAGTATTTATACCAATTACTTCCATGCTGATAATCAGCATCGTTTTAAGCATCATTATTAATCTGTTCAATAAATAAGTCGTCTTATGAATCAGCCATTTTTCAAAATTGGCTGATTGTGTCGCTGCTGTACATTTCATTTATACAAATCAGGGTTGTTTATGAGGATTGCTTTTATTGGTGGAGGAAACATGGCCAGCGCCATAATCGGTGGTTTGATGAGCCATGGTCACGATCCTTCCCGGATCTGCGTTGTAGAGATTAACGCGCAGCAGCAACAGCGGATTGTTGAGGAATTCGGCATTACAGTAACGGCATCTATCGCTGAAGGAATCCGGAACAGCGAGGTAGTTATTCTGGCGGTCAAGCCGCAGCAGCTGCATGCAGCCATCAGCGGAGCAGCTCAGCTTTTTCAGGGCAAGCTTGTTATCTCAATTGCTGCCGGTATTCGTGCGGATGATTTGAGTCAATGGCTGGATCAGCATGAGTTTATTATCCGTGCGATGCCAAATACGCCTGCTCTGGTGGGCAAAGGCATAACCGGTTTGTACGCATTACCACGTGTGGATGTCCAGCAAAAGGAGCGGGCAACCGCAATCCTGGAGGGTGTGGGCGCCGTCGTTTGGGTAGATGAGGAAGCTCAGTTGGATGCTGTCACCGCCTTGTCAGGTTGTGGCCCGGCGTATGTCTTTTATTTTCTGGAAGCCATGCAACAGGCTGGGGTGGAGTTAGGGTTGACAGCTGACGTTGCAAAACAGCTGGCAATGCAAACGTTTCTGGGAGCATCCTGCCTTGCTGTACAAAATGACGATGCCTTTTCGGTGTTGCGAGCACGTGTGACTTCGAAAGGCGGGGTGACTGAACAAGCATTGCTTAGTATGGAACAGTCCGATATCAGGGGAGCATTTATTCGTGCCATGCATATTGCGAATGATCGTTCCCGGGAAATGGGTGAAATATTTAAGCACGCGTGATACAACAGGTTCTTGGGCCTGTATCCGGATAGCAAGACAAGATCATAATCTTTTAAAGAAAAAGCCATGCCAAATCAAATAATGATATTTTTGCTGGACACTGTTCTGGGACTGTTTTCTTTAGCCCTGTTGCTGCGATTTTATGTGCAATGGTCACGGATTCCTTATTATCACCCGGTGACGAGGTTTCTGGTGACTGTGACGGATTTTGTGGTAAGACCTGCGCGCCGGGTGATTCCCAGCTGGCGAGGACTGGATTTGTCCACGTTTGTACTGGCCTGGCTGGCGCAATTTATTGTTCTGGTTGGTATTAACCTGCTGGCGGGTTCTGGTGCGAGTGTCAGCGTATTTGCGTTTTCCCTGCTGGCACTGGTTAAGCTCGCCGTCATGACACTTGATATTCTGTTCATCATGATTATCGTGCAGGCTGTAATGTCCTGGATTAATCCGCACAGCCCACTGGCGCCGGTGCTGGAAAGTTTTACCGGCCCCATACTGGAGCCACTGCGTCGATTTATTCCTCCCATCGCCAATCTTGATCTTTCCCCCCTGGTTGCCCTGATTTTGCTACAGGTATTAATGATGGTTGTTGAGAATTTACAGCGCCAGATTGTGCATATGTTCTGATGAACTGGTACTGTGTTGACAGCGATCGTAATCTGATATTGAAGCTCTATGTTCAACCGGGTGCCAGACAGACGAAGATAGTTGACGTGCATGGCGAGGAGCTGAAGATAAAGCTGGCAGCGCCTCCGGTGGAAGGTAAGGCCAATCATGCCCTGACAGAATTTTTGGCAAAATGCTTTAATGTTCCTTTGAAACATGTCATTTTGAAACGGGGTGCGCAATCCCGGCATAAAATTGTTGAAATCTGTCAGCCGGGTAATGATCCTGACGTGTTGCTCGGCGAAATGAAAATTAAATAACCCGCAGTTGTACTCATATTTGTTTTGTTAGGCGTAACATAAAGTCTTCACCGGATTTGATCTGCATTCCGGATTTGCGGAATTTTCAAGCTATGGAGGAAGTTTTGTTATGTCAGCTAAAAATACGCAAGATCGCGCTGCCGGAGCCATTATGGGCGCATTCATCGGAGATGCGCTGGGAGTGGGCCCGCATTGGTATTACGATCTTGCTGAACAACAGCGTGATTATGGCAACTGGATCAGTGGTTATACCGATCCCCGGCCGGAGCGTTATCACTCTCAGCTAAAGGCCGGACAGCTCTCACAGGCTGGATTTATTCTAAAGCTGACTATTCAGTCACTTGTTGAGCGGGGAGGGTACGAGGCAGAAGATTTCTGTCGTCGCATGGATGAAGAATTATTCCCTTTGCTGGATGGCACACCGGTAAATGGCCCTGGGGGCTATACCAGCCAATCCATTCGTGAGAGCTGGCGCAGACGGGTACAGCAAAAACTGTCGTGGAATCAGACGGGCGGGCATGCGGATACCACCGAGGCAGCAGAACGTACTTTGGCGATCGCAGTACGCTATGCCTGTCAGCCGGACAAGCTGGCGCAGGCTGTGACGGATAACACAGTATTAACCCAGTCGGATGAAATGGTCGTTGCCATGACGGTAGCTTATGCGGCTGTGTTGGGGCTGCTGATACAGGGTCATCCGCTGGATACTGATTTATCCGGCAAACTGATGGAACTGGTAAAGAATAACCAGCTGCCCTTTCATGCAGTGACCAGTGACAATCTGCAACCACCTCCTGCCGGTGCGGAACCGCCACGCGCCGGTCGTTTTGCCTCTCCGGATGCTTTGCTGACGCCTTCTTATATGGCGCGCGCAGCCGCCGATCCGGATATTCGCATTGAGCCGGCCTGGAAAGTATCCATTGTGTATGGCATGCCCTGTGCAATTTATCATTTGTTGCCTGCGACTTATTATCTGGCAGCGCGCTTTCATAATGATTTTGAATCGGCAGTGTTACATGCCATCAATGGTGGCGGACAAAATTTGTCGCGTGCAATGTTAACTGGGGCACTGGTTGGTGCGCAAACCGGTTTATCGGGTATTCCATCCCGCTTTTTGGATGGATTGGAGGATGCAGCCACACTGCGTCAATTGGCAGAAACGCTTGCCAGTAAGGTCAGTGAGAAATGAAGTGAGCTGATCACGCGAAACTCAAAGGAGAAGAATATGGAATTCGGCATCATCGGACTGGGGCGCATGGGGGGCAATATGGCTCGCCGCCTGGCGCAAAAAAGAATCAAAATCGCCATCACCAATCGCAGCTTTAATGTGACAGAAGCACTGGCGACAGAGACGGGGCATGTTGCATGCGAAACCTATGCGGATCTTGTTGCTGCACTTGAAAAGCCACGTATTATCTGGCTTATGCTGCCTGCAGGCGAAGTAACCGAGACAGCGTTTTCCACATTGTTACCATTGTTGTCGCCCGGTGATCTGGTGGTGGATGGTGCCAATGCGCATTGGCAGGATGACATTCCGCGTGCGGCGCGTTGTGCAGAACAGGGAATAGAGTTTGCTGATGCCGGCGTATCCGGTGGTATATGGGGGCTGAAAAACGGTTATTGCATCATGTTTGGGGGGGCAGATGCCGCTGCCGCACGCTTGAAACCCTATATGGAAGCATTGGCGCCAACGCCAACGGATGGCTGGCTCCATGCTGGCCCGGTGGGTTCAGGCCATTATGTGAAAATGGTGCACAACGGCATTGAGTACGGCATGATGCAGGCCCTTGCCGAAGGGTTTGCACTCATGCAAGATAAATCCGAATTCGAGCTTGATCTGGCAGCAATTGCGGAATTATGGCGGCATGGCAGTGTGGTGCGTTCGTGGCTGCTGGATTTATCCGCTGATTTTCTGGCGGAGGATCAGAATCTGGAAGAGATTGCGCCCTTTGTGGCGGATTCCGGTGAAGGGCGCTGGACAGCGCTTGCTGCGCTGGAGCAGGGCGTGCCAACACCGGTAATGAGTCTGGCATTGATGATGCGCTTTGCTTCGCAGGGAAAAAATGATTACGCCGCTAAAATGCTTGCCAAGATGCGCCATGGTTTTGGTGGGCACGCTATCAAAAAGGATTGAATGATGGATGGTATTAGAACGGATCAATCCCAGAATGTACCGTGTTCGTTTGTTATTTTTGGTGCGACAGGCGATCTGGCCACGCATAAACTGCTGCCGGCGTTATTTGATCTGGAGCGGGTTGAGCGTCTGGCAGACAATCTATCCTTTATTGCCCTCGCACGGCGTAGCTGGACGACTGACGACTGGCTCGAACATGTCCGTACTCTGTTAAAGGATAAGATTGAGCAATCACCCATTCCTCAAGCAGTGCTGAATCGGTTTCTGGCGCGCTTCCGTTATTTGCAGGGAGATCTGAATGATGCTGAATCCTATCGTACTCTCGCTGCTGATCTGACGGCGTGTGGATCGGGCTGCTCACGTACAGTGTTTTATCTGGCAATTCGCCCTGCTGATTTTGTGACGGTCATCAAAAATCTCAAGGCGGCAGGGTTGAACGAACCACGTGGCATGAATCGCGTGGTGATTGAAAAACCGTTTGGGGAAGATCTGGAATCGGCCCAGGTACTGAATCGTGTGTTGCATCAGAATTTTGATGAAGAACAGATTTATCGCATAGATCATTTTCTGGGCAAGGAAACGGTGCAAAATCTGCTGGTTTTCCGCTTTGCTAATACTATCATCGAGCCATTGTGGAATCGTAATTTCATTGATCATGTACAAATTACGGCAGCAGAATCAATCGGCATTGAAAAACGTGCGGGCTATTATGATCGTGCCGGTGCCCTGCGTGACATGCTGCAAAACCACCTGATGCAGTTGCTGACGGTGGTCGCAATGGAACCGCCCCCGGCACTGGAAGCGGATGCGCTGCGGGATGAAAAGGTCAAGGTGTTGCGTTCGATTCGTCCAATCGCCAAACGGGCAGTACATGCACATGCCGTGCGGGCACAATATACGCATGGCAATGTTGACGGGCAATCGGTGGTGGGATATCAGCAGGAAGAAAATATTGAACCGGGCTCAATCACTGAGACCTTTGCGGCAGCCAAGTTTTATATTGATAACTGGCGCTGGCGCGGTGTTCCGTTTTATTTGCGCACCGGTAAACGTATGCCCAGGCAGCATTCAATGATTGCCATTCGTTTTAAACACCCTCCACAGCAACTTTTTCGTGAAACACCGCTGGAATCAATCGATCCTAACTGGGTATTGCTGTCGATCCAGCCGGAAGAATCCATGCGTATGGAAATTCACGTCAAGCAACCGGGGCTGGATATGAATACGCGCGTCATGCAGATGAATGCCAGTTTTCTCAAAACAGATGAGCAGACACTGGATGCTTATGAAACTTTGTTGCTGGATGTAATTGAGGGGGATCGCTCACTGTTTATTCGTTTTGATGAAGCTGAATGGGCCTGGCGCGTAATTGATCCGATCCTGAAATTCTGGACGGTTGAGCGTGAATATATTCCAACCTATCCTGCCGGCAGCTGGGGGCCAGCAGAAGCAAACCGCTTGTTTGATAGTGATGACCAGATCTGGCGCAATGAACTGTAAAAACTGTACTGCACTTCTTTATGGTGAAACACTGTCACGGGGTGGATAAATAACAGTGTGGTCAGGCTGGATGTGTGCGCCTTCAGTTAAATGCGCCGCTTCAATGCGATCGTGTCCCATCAGATGAAAAATCGTCTCACCGCGCGCCAGCAAATAATCCGTAACAATCCGCCGATGACACCGCCACCAGACCGCTTCCGCACACATCATGGCACAACGATGCATACGCCCAAGTTCAATCAATCTGTTTAGTCCTGCCTGAAAATCAGCTGATAGCGTGTAATCCGCGTAATTATGGAAACTCTGGTTCTCCCAGAAACCATTGGTAGCGGGAGATACCGTTTTGGATTTACCACGCAACCCACCCAGTTGTTCGATATATTCGTAATC
>JACTML010000133.1 GCA_014584635.1 Nitrosomonas eutropha
ATGATGTTTTCTTCATCCAGGCTATTGAGGCTGGCGTAGTAGTGGCGAAAATAGGCTTCGAAACGCTCACGCGTGAGTGGATCGCCTTCGGTCAGCCGCATGATTTCCTGCCCGTTCTGTTGAGCTTTGCGCAGCAGACCGGGGGTGGCAGGTTTGGGCGGTATGAACACAACGACCTTGCCCATACCCGGCAGCATACCTTCGCGGTTACAACGCCCGGCAGCCTGCGCCACGGCATCCAGTCCAGCCAGTGCACGATAAACCACTGGAAAATCTATATCTACTCCGGCTTCTACCAGCTGAGTACTGATAACGCGAGTGGAAATACCGCTTTTAAGGCGTTGTTTGATATCTGCGATCACCTCGCTGCGATGCTGGCCGCACATCAGGGCGGAGAGATGAATGGTGCCCTTGGGCATCAGCGCATGCAGCGTGCGACAATCGGTGCGGGAATTCACTATGCACAACACGGAGTCATATTGCTGCAATTCTTCAGCAATGGATTCCCAGGCGCGAGGGGCGTTGAAGTCTTGTGGCAGTTCGGCTTCGACACGTTTCAAATCGGCATATAACACATCCGGATCATCCATTAGTTCTTGCACACTCCTGAGACCGGAAAACTTGGGGCGCGGCGAGAAGGCGGGCTGCGTCGCGGTAGAAAGCACGAAACTCACCTTATAGTTCCGTGATAAATCCTGCATGACATGCAAAATGGGGGCAAGAAATTCTGACGGCAGCAATTGTGCTTCATCCAGCACGACGACACTGTTCACAATGTTGTGTAGCTTGCGACAGCGGCTGGTTCTGACAGCAAATAGCGACTCGAAAAATTGTACGTTGGTAGTAACGATGATGGGAGCATCCCAGTTTTCCGTAGCGAGCCGCGAACGCGAATCTTCCTTATCGGGATCGAGATTACTATGGTGCTCAATGACATTCTCATCCCCGAAAATCTTGCGGAAAATTTCCGCTGTCTGCTCGAGGATGCTGGTGTAAGGAATGACATAAATCACACGCTGTTTGCTATGACATACAGCATGATTGAGCGCGAATGCCATGCTGGAAAGGGTTTTACCTCCCCCGGTCGGCACGGTGAGCGAGAACAGACCGGGCGGCAACGTGGCTTTCTCACGGCACTGGCGCAGCACTTCAGCGCGGATGCGGTTAACCGGGGAATCCGTTGCATTCGCTGTTTTGTCATTCATGTGCTGGTCAAATGCGGACAGCAATTCATTCAACGCCGGATAGCCCATGCGCAAATCTTTCCTGCGCTCATCCATAAAGGTTTCCGTATCCAGAAAGTCAGCATCCACCAGGCAGGAAAACAGCATCCTGATCCAGAGCGCGAGCGAGCCGTCTTGCGGTGGAGGTGAGGTGGGGCATGGTTGGTCGAGCAGCCCGGTTGTCGGCGTATTCCGCAATGCTTCTTGCAGATAACCTTTCTGCTTACCATCTTCCGTCCGCTGAAACAGTGAAGCGGGTTCGCCATTCCAGTCTGGCAATCCAGCGTGATGCCCGGCAATCAGGTAGGCGATGATGCGACCGTGGATGCCCAGTTTTTCAATGGCATGAATTGCGCCTGCGGTGGAATGATCCACCCGACCGGGCAGACCTTCGATATGTGCCTCGGCATCGTAACCGCTGACAGATTTGATATATCGCTGGAACTTCTCGCGGAATTTGCCAAGATCGTGCCACAACCCGGACAAGCGCGCCCAGTCCTGACTATTAAAAACAGATGAAAATTCAGCTGCCAATACAGCAACAGCGAGCAAATGCTCCTCCAGAAAATGCTCAACCCATCGTCCATCCGGTAGCTGCCGCACATGTGCCAGATAAGAGGTATTGTTTTCAGCAGTCACTTCATCAGATCCTCCGGGTTGTTTCCTGGAAACAAGCTTTCCGATATTTTGCCGCGCCCACTACCCAACCTTATCGGGAAACAAGCGGAGAATTACTGGCTTTCTATGATGAATAACTTTTTTGAATCCGGTATTTCAACGAGAAGCAACGTTATTCGTTCACTCCCGCACGCTTTCCCACAGCTTTTGCAGGCGTTTCACTGAAACAGGTGCTGGGGTTTTCAGTTCCTGGCTGAACAGGGAGATGCGCAGTTCTTCGATTTGCCAGCGGAATGCTTCCAGATTGGGATCGGTTATTCCTGTCTGGTGATGTTTGTGCAGGCGTTGAATGTACTGATTCCACAGGGTTGCGATGATTTCTGCCTGTTCCTGATCACGTGCCGGATTCTTGTTGTACTTATCGAGGCGCAGGCTCATGCCTTTGAGATAACGGGGAAAGTGTTGCAGATATTGCCAGTGAGTCGCACTCATGAACCCCGGATAAACCAGGTGGTGCAGTTGTGTTTCCAGATCTTTTTTTAGAGAAGGCGCTGATTTATCCAGGGTGGACAGTCGTTTTTTCAGTTCCTGGCAAGGTCGAGCAAGTGTGCTGATTAATCCGGTCATTTCCTGCGTAACGGGTCCCAGGCGCATTCGTGCACGTGATACCTGTAAATCAAATTCATCGGCATTGCGCGGCAGAGGATCATCACCGATGAACGCCTGATCGATGATGGCTGAACGTAGATCTTCCTTGAGCTTATCCATTTCAATCAGGCTGCTCATAAGCAAAATTGCCTGTCGATCGATCGGCAGATTTTTCTCCAGCTGTTTAATCCGATCTTTGAGCGCCAGACACAGCAAACGCAACCCCCCTCCGTGCATGCTGTGCTGCGCGCCTTCCTGCGTATCGAATATGCGAATGGCAACACTTTGTTCCTGATCAACCAGTGCCGGATAGCCGGTCAGCAATTTGCCGGCTCGGCTGAAACGGGTTTCCAGCGGCAATTCTCCGAAATCCCAATGAGTAATGTTGTCACGTTCAATGGAATCAGGTTCCGCTCCCGCGTCACGTGTAAATAGCTGCAATGCCGCCTGGCCGAGCTGCATTTTCAGTTCAGCCAGATCATGTCCCATGCTCAATGTAGATCCGATGTCATCAACCACTTTGATATTCATCTGCAGGTGTACAGGAAGCAGTTTTTCATTCCAGCTATCCAGCGGTATCCTGATGCCGGTTTCGTTATGAATGAATGTGGTCAGAGATTCAGTCAGTGGCATAGCTTGATCCGAACAATTATCCAGCCACTCCAGAAAGCGGGTGACAAATTGCGGCACCGGGATAGCATGGCGCCGAACAAGCTTGGGCAGGGTTTTCACATACCAGGTGACCTTCTCTCGAATCAGCCCTGGCACCAGCTGATCAAAGTGAAACGGCATAAACTGATTGAGCAATGGCAGCGGTATGGTAACGGTTACGCCGTCCAGTGGATGGCCGGGATCAAAGCGGTAGCTCAGGGACAAAACATGATCCGCGATTGTTAATGTTTCGGGAAACTGCTCAATCGCTGCCATATCCGCTGCCTGACGCATCAGCATTTCCCGAGTCAGGTATAAAAGTTTCGGCTCAGTTTGTTCCGCCTGTTTGCGCCATTTCTCAAATGCAGCGCCGCTGTAGATATTTGCAGGGATACGTGCTGCGTAAAACTCGAAAATCTGTTGCTCGTCTACCAAAATATCCTGCCGGCGGATCTTGCTTTCCAGTTCGCAAATTTCAGCAATCAGCTGCTGGTTATGCCGGAGAAAAGGTGCATTGCACGTAAACTCCCCTGCTACCAGCGCTTCACGAATAAAAATCTCACGCGCATGAGCGGGATCAATCGGGCCGTAAGCAACACGCCGCTTAGGGACAATGGTCAAGCCATACAAAGTAACGCGCTCATACACTACTGCTTGTGCACGTTGTTTTTCCCAATGCGGATCAAAGTAGTGCTTTTTGCATAACTTACCGGCAATTCTTTCCAGCCAGGCGGGATCAATAGTCGCTACGCAGCGTGCATACAGTTTGGTGGTTTCGGTAAGTTCGGCAGCCATTATCCATTTCGGCTGCTTTTTTCTCAGAGAAGAGCCAGGGAAAATCGAAAATTTGATCGCGCGCGCACCTTCGTATATTCCTTTTTCATCCGATTTGAAACCAATATTGCCCAGTAAACCGGATAACAACGCACGATGAATTTCGTCGTAACCGGCAGGAACCTCGTTAGGACGCAATCCCATTTCCCGAATCAGCGTATGCAGCTGGCCATGAATTTCACGCCATTCCCGCATTCTGCGATGGGAAATAAAATTCTTCTGGCATTGCTCGATCAGTTTTTTATTGGATTTTTTATGTTTAACCAGTTCGTTATAAAAATCCCACAATTTGAGATAACCGATAAAATCAGAACGCTCATCACGGAATGGCTGATGCGCCTGATCGGCCGCCTGTTGATGTTCAAAGGGACGATCACGCGGATCTTGCAGGCTGAGCGCAGAAGCAATGATCAACAACTCCGTCAGACAGTTTTCCTGTTTGGCGGCAACAATCATGCGCGCAATTTTAGGATCAATCGGGAACCGGGCCAGCTGGTGACCAATTTGCGTCAGCTCTCTTTGCTCATTGAGCGCCCCCAGCTCTGATAAAAGCTGATAACCATCGGCGATCATACGGGGCGCGGGGGGCTGAATAAACGGAAATTGCTCGACATCCCCGATCCTGAGCGATTTCATGCGCAAGATAACGGCCGCCAGCGAAGAGCGCAGGATTTCCGGATCGGTATACTCCGGACGCGCTGCAAAATCCTCTTCTGAATATAAACGAAAGCATACGCCGTTCATCACCCGGCCACAGCGCCCGGCCCGTTGATTGGCCGAGGCTTGCGAAATTTTTTCAACCAGCAGCTGTTCGACCTTGTTGCGATAGCTGTAACGATTGATGCGGGCCAGTCCGGGATCAATCACATAACGAATACCAGGAACCGTAAGTGAAGTCTCCGCAACGTTGGTTGCCAGCACGATGCGCCGTCGTTGTCCGGGTGTAAAAATACGTGCCTGCTCCGCATGAGACAAGCGGGCAAACAACGGTAATATTTCTGCACCGGCTCGATTGCCGGATCCGGCAAAAGCATGTTTACGCAAAGTTTCAGCGGTTTCCCGTATTTCCCGCTCTCCAGGCAGGAAAACCAGAATATCGCCTTCGCCCAGGTGGGTAGCTTCGTCAACAGCATGCAGAACAGTGCGCGCAAGATCCGGTTCTTCATTTTCTTCCTGATCATTGAAACACCGGTAATGAATATCTACCGGGAACAGCCTGCCGGATACTTCAATGACAGGAGCATTGTCGAAATGGGAAGCAAAGCGCTGAGCGTCAATCGTGGCAGAAGTGATGATCAGCTTGAGATCTGGCCGTCGTGGCAGTAACTGCTTAAGATAGCCAAGCAGGAAATCAATATTCAGACTGCGTTCGTGCGCTTCATCGATGATGATGGTCTGGTAGGCGCGCAATAGTGGATCCTGCTGCGTTTCTGCCAGCAGAATGCCATCGGTCATCAATTTGATGCGCGTGGCAGGATGGGTCTGATCAGAAAAACGCACTTTATACCCTACCAGCTGCCCGAGGGTACTGTTCAGTTCAGTGGCAATGCGCGCAGCAACAGTTCTGGCCGCAATTCGCCGGGGCTGGGTGTGCCCGATCAGTTTTCCGGCGCTCTGCTTTCCAGCGTTTTGTTCCAGCTCCAGACAGATTTTTGGCAGTTGCGTGGTTTTACCGGAGCCGGTTTCACCGCAAACGATGACAGTCTGATGCTGCTCAATTGCACGCGCAATTTCTGCACGGCGCGCGACAACCGGCAGTTCTTCCGGGTAGGTGATGCGGATAGTTGATTCCGGGGGAGATGTCAATCAGTGTTACTTGCTTACGATAACGGTTTCTTTCTGATTGCTGAGCGTGCCTTGCTCAATGATGGCAACCGTCAGTCTGGAAACGGCAACCCGTTTTCCGGTGGTTTCCTCGGTAATATCCGTTTGCCAGACTTGGGTACGCCGGCCAACGTGCAACGGTGTGCAGACACCGATAACGTTGCCTGCAGTAACAGCACGAATATGATTGGCATTGATCTCAATCCCGACTGCCCGATAGCGCTCGGGATCAATCGTCATCCAGGCGGACACACTACCAAGTGTTTCCGACAGCACGCAGCTGGCCCCGCCGTGCAAAATACCAAACGGCTGGGTAGTGCGATGATCAACCGGCATGCTGGCCTTGATAAAATCCGGGCCCACTTCAACAAAACGTATGCCGATATGTACACCCATATTGGCGTTACGCAATCCTTCCAGATAATCGATTGTGTAGTTTTTAAACCAGATTGATGGATTGGAACTCATGTTATTTCTACTCTTTTAACAAATTGGGCATCAGGAGATTGCAGCAGACCGGGTTGAAACCGGAACCGGCTCTGCCCTGTGTTTGTTTCTGCGTTTTTCCACCGCTTCTGCCAGGCCAGAAAGTATCTGTTCCGTTGTAGTGAAATCAATGCAGCCATCAGTAATACTCTGACCATAAACCAGTTCTTCGCGTCGCTTACCTTCCACATTTTGCCTGCCTGCCACCAAATGGCTTTCCAGCATGATGCCGCTGATTGAATCGCAGCCTTCGGCAATTTGCCGGGCCACATCTGCGGCGACTTCCGGTTGGCGCCGATAATCCTTACTGCTGTTGGCATGACTGCAATCGATCATCAGGAAAGGTGGCAATTTAGCTTCTGTCAGCGCTCCAACTGCAGCAGCAACGCTTTTTGCATCGTAATTCGGTTGTTTGCCGCCACGCAGAATGATGTGGCAATCCTTGTTACCTTCTGTTTTGAAAGTGGCTACGCGCCCTTCCTTGGTAACTGACAGGAAGCTGTGCGGATGAGAGGCCGCGCCGATTGCATCAATAGCAATATTCAGATTGCCATAAGTGCCGTTCTTGAACCCCACCGGGCAGGAGACGCCGGAGGCCAGTTCACGATGTCCCTGGCTTTCAGTTGTCCGGGCACCGATAGCTGCCCAGCTGATCAGATCAGCTACATATTGCGGGCTGATCAGGTCAAGAAATTCTGTTGCGGCCGGCATCCCCTTGTTACCCAGTGTCAGCAACAGGTTGCGGGCAATATGTAAACCCTTGTCAATATTGAAGCTGTTATCCAGATCCGGATCGTTGATCAGCCCTTTCCAGCCTACAGTGGTACGCGGCTTTTCAAAATAAACCCGCATAATGATATGCAGCTGATCTTTCAGCTCCTCGCGCAGATGACTTAACCGCTCTGCATATTCTTCAGCGGCCTCCACATCATGAATGGAACACGGGCCGCAAATAACCAGCAAACGGTCGTCTTTTCCACGAAATATGCGATGGCTGGCCTGTCTGGCGGTATCCACGGTATCTGTCGCGCGTTCCGTCAGGGGATACTCAACCAGTAATTTTGCCGGGGTAATCAACTCGGCCTGGCTGAGGATGCGCCGATCATCTATTTTAGGTTTCACTGATAATTGCTCTCTGTTGTCTCTGGCCATTTCACAAAAATGTATCCACTTTCTGTTACATAATGTGGCATGACCCTGTTTTATCAAGAGGGTGTATTTTACTGCGATGTGCTACTAATCTCCATTTTCCTGCAGTGAGGCCAAATGACTGGCTACATCCTCCTTGCTAAAACCAATCGCACTGGCAATCCGATCCGCATGACTGATACGTGAGACGCCCGGAATCAGCCGATGGGTGGGGTGTTCCCCGGTAAATTCAACTTGCAGATAATCTCCAATGGCATCCTTTTGCAAACGTTCACACAATTCATGGTTATGCGTTACCAGCAGGGTGGTGGCCCCAAGCTCATAAAATCCTTTCAGGACATATTCGGAAAGCGTCATTTTTTCTTCAAAAGTGGTACCTTCTGCCAGTTCATCCAGGATGACCAAAGAACGAGCGCTTGAATTGAAAAAGATTTCACGGGTTTGCTTCAGTTCATGTGCAAAACGCCCCATACCCTCTTCCAGCTGACCAGGATCCGGAACCTGATAAAAAATATGCTCTGCCGGCACTACCCGTGCCTGTGTCGCCGGGACATATGCTCCAGCTTGTGCCAGCAGCTGAATCTGGACAACCGTTTTACAATATGCAGTTTTTCCGCCACTGTTGGGTCCTGTCACAATCAGCAAACGCTTGTTGTTATCCAGCGTAATATCATTTGGAACATAGTCAGGGCGGGATCTTGCCAGCAGTGGGTTTCTGGCAGCAGAAGCAACCAGCGTATGCCGTTCATTCATGTAGATTTCCGGTAAAACGGCATCTCCCGGTATGGATCGTGCATGCTTGCGCAATGACAGCAGCTCGTCAACCATTCCCAGCGCTTCCATAGCCCTGGCCAGATCTTCGCTTTGGCGAAACAATTTTTGCAGTGGATAGATAACGGAATCCCGGTCAGATGCACTGACCGCCTGCAGAATGATCGGGATGATCGGGACAAGCAGAATCAGAACGCCATAACCAATATAACTGGCACCCAGTTCGCTCAATGTATTTTCAAAGAAAAAAAGCAAGCCCGCCATGAAAATCACAAAAAAGCTGATAAATGGCCATTTGAATACGGAAGGACGAAAACGCGGGATGGGCAAACGGGGCTTTTCTTCTTGTGTCAGGAATTTTCCATCAGAAACATAGACAGGCCCATGCATTAACGAATAAGTGCGTGTTTGGGCAAAATCCCGCAGGGCCTGTATCAGTGTGCGCAGATAAGCGCTATCCGGAGTGGGCAAAGCTTCTGCCTGATCCACCATATCCACGACAAAACCGGTACCGTCAATAAACTGGCGATAGCCATATCCGCCAAATTCCAGACGCTCCTTACCGGTCTTGTCCCTGGGATCATCCGTTGTCAATCCGCCCGCAAATTCACCATACAGCAAGTAATACAGCGAGGCTTCATCCAGAGCCATGCGTTTAATATATTTCTCCAGAGCAGCCAGCAACTCCGGATTGGATTCAAGTTCGCGCAATGCCTCCTGTTTGCTTTGCAGCAACGCTACATCGGTAGCCGGGCGCGCAATCGTACGGTACAGGACGGATTGCCCCATGCGGGTTTGTGCATGATTGATTTCATCAAACAGCGCATCAGCTTCTACTGCAACAAAAGTTTTGGCATCCAGTGCGCCATGATTTTCTGCAGTGGGCCTGGTATCGCGTACCTGTGCCTGGCGTTTGCCGGATGACAGAATAAAACTTCCACGCCAGACAGGAGGAGTAACAGCTTGTGATGTATCATTCATATTTTTATATATTGATAGATTGCGATTGAATTCGACTCATACATGGACGAGTATTGTTCATAATTTTCACAGCACCGTCATCATTATGGTCGGCTGCATTGCTGCATTCACAGTTAAAAGACGTGCTTCTTGCCATAACGGAACCAGGTTTTGTGAATATCCTTATAACTTTAGACGATTTTTTTATCCCACGCTGCAATGAATAGCGATAAGTGCAATCTTCCAGCCTTGTTATAAAGTACTAAATAACTGATTTTTGCAGACAAAAACCGTGCTGCGTAAACTTTTTAAAAAATATCTGCCCTCTCACGAAAGTATCCAGCAGAATCGTTTTATCAAACATTTTGGTACGCTGCTGTACCATCACAACCTGTGGCATTTGCATCGCCGCTCAGTTGCCGGAGGCGTAGCCGCCGGCCTGTTTGCCGGACTGATCCCGGGCAGTAATCCGGTACAATTCTTTTTTGCCACTCTGTTTTCTGTTATTTTCAAGGTCAATTTACCCATTGCTGTGTTTGTAACTTTGTATTCCAACCCTTTTACCATCGTACCGCTTTATGTGGCTGCCTATTTTCTGGGCAGTTGGGCGACCGGCAATACAATGAGCAGCATGGATGACCTGCCTCCGCTGGAGCTGCATTTGCTGGACAAACATCTCTCTGAATGGGTTCCCGTGCTGACAGATTATCTGGCAACCTTCGGGAAACCACTGATTACCGGACTGTTTCTGCTGGCCTCCCTGTTATCTGTCACCGGCTATTTCGCAGTACGTATCTTCTGGCGCTATTACGTTATTCACGCCTGGCGCAAACGGGCCAAACGCACTCCTTCCAACAAATAATCAATTTCATATTCATGCCTGGAACACGTTTATCACTTCGCATAGCGGGTGTTATTTTACTGATTGCTGCAGCAGGATATCTGGTGTGGTATTTGACCAGAAGTCAGCCTCTGGAAGTAGAGCTGACAACGGTCAGCCGCGGTCTTGTTGAGGCAACCGTGGTTAATACGCGCGCCGGGACAATCAAGGCATGCCGGCGTTCCAAGCTGTCTCCGCAGGCAGGCGGACAGATCATCCGCATGGAAATCCGCGAAGGTGATCGAGTCAAACAAGGCCAGGTTTTGCTTGAGCTGTGGAATGTTGACCTGCAGGCGCAATATGATCTGGCGAAACAACAGCTAGCTACGGCGGAAAGCCGGCAACAGGAATCCTGTATTCTGGCTGATAATGCACAACGGGAATATATTCGTACACAGCAGCTGGTTGAAAAAGGGTTTGTCAGTGCGCAGCGTGCCGATGACGCGAGTGCCACGGCCAAAGCCAACCGCGCAGCCTGTGCAGCCACCATCGCAGATGTCAAACGCGCTCGCGCACAAGTGGCAGTCAGCCAGGCCAATCTGGATCGCATGCTGCTGGTTGCTCCTTTTTCCGGCATTGTTGCCCAGATCACGGGAGAGTTGGGCGAATATGTCACCCCTTCCCCGCCTGGAATTCCAACACTGCCGGTTGTTGATCTGATCGATGACTCCTGTTTGTACGTCAGCGCACCGATGGATGAAGTGGATGCTCCCAAAGTGCGCGTTGGGCAAGCCGCACGCATTACACTGGATGCGCTCCCTGATCGTACTTTTGATGGAAAAATACGGCGCATTGCACCTTATGTCACCGAAGTCGAAAAACAGGCGCGTACGGTAGATGTTGAAGCTGAGTTCATTCACCCCGATCAGGCAGTTTTACTGGTGGGCTATAGCGCAGATATCGAAGCAATTATCGATCAGCGTGACAATGTACTGCGCGTTTCCACCCAGGTTATTCGTCAGGATAATAAAGTCTGGGTGCTGGATCAGGATAACCGGCTAGAGGAACGAACACTGAAAACCGGTTTGGCCAACTGGGCTT
>JACTML010000130.1 GCA_014584635.1 Nitrosomonas eutropha
TTTCAACCGATCATTTCCGAAACAGAAGCACTTGCAACTGAAAATATCAAACGTCTGATCGTCTGCAGCGGAAAAATATACTATGAACTGATCGCCTACCGGCGCGAACACGCCATCACCAATATGGCGATTATCCGGTTGGAGCAGCTCTATCCCTTCCCGCACGAGGACTTTCAGGCGGAAATCAACCGCTACGCCCATACCCGGGAAATTCTCTGGTGCCAGGAAGAGCCCGGCAATCAGGGTGCCTGGCACCGTATCCAGCACTATCTGCTGCGCCACATGCGCCCGGATCAGAAACTGGCATACGCGCTTCGGCCTTCATCCGCTTCACCTTCAGTAGGCTATCTGGCGATGGACAGGTTCAGACAGCGAGAATTAATCGAAGCGGCGTTCCGCGACACAATCTGACAGGATTATGGAGAAATTATTATGCTGATCGAAGTTAAGGTTCCCGTATTTTCAGAATCCGTAACAGAAGGGACACTGATTAACTGGCTTAAAAAACAGGGAGAATATGTCGAACGCGGTGAAAACCTGATCGATATTGAAACCGACAAAGTTGTGCTGGAGCTCCCCGCGCCACAATCCGGTGTACTGGCCGAGATTGTTAAAAACGATGGCACCATCGTTACCAGCGGCGAAATCATCGCCCGTATTGATACCGCTGCCAAAGGTTCAAAAGCTCCCTCAAAACAACCGACCCAATCCACGCAAGCTGCGGCCAAATCTACTTCTGCCTCTGAACAACCGGAAGCTGACGAAGCGGATGGATCACCTCAATCACCACGGCCGAATCGCCCGCTTATGCCAGCCGCTAAAAAAGTGGCGGATGAAAACGGGCTGACTGCTGCGGCAATAGCCGCCATAGCAGGCACCGGACGGGACGGACGCATCACCAAAGAAGATGTACTCAATCACATCAAAAATCAGGCAAACGCTACTGCCGAGCAACAACCGGATACACCTTCTGATCAGCCTGTCAGAAAAATTCAGCCTGATACCGCCTCACCGGAGGTTCAGGCAGCACAAACAGAACAACCGGCACGTCAGGAAAAACGTGTACACGTCAGGAAAAACGTGTACCCATGACTCGCCTGCGCATGCGTATTGCTGAACGATTGGTGCAATCCCAATCCACAGCCGCCATTTTGACCACCTTTAACGAAGTCAATATGCAGGCCATTCTTAATTTGCGTGCCCGCTACAAAACCAGCTTTGAAAAAGAGCACGGCGTCAAACTCGGCTTTACCTCGTTTTTTGTCAAAGCCGCTGTTGCCGCACTTAAAAAATTTCCTATCGTTAACGCGTCAGTGGATGGCAATGACATCATTTACCACGAGTATTACGACATTGGTATTGCCGTGGCCAGCCCGCGCGGCCTGGTTGTGCCCATTATCCGCGATGCGGATAAACTCACCTTTGCTGAAATTGAAAGACAGATCGCCGATCTGGCCAAACGGGCGCAGGACGGCAAACTGACGATAGAAGAACTGACAGGCGGCACTTTCTCCATTACCAACGGCGGTGTATTCGGATCAATGCTCTCCACGCCGATCATCAATCCGCCGCAAAGCGCCATTCTTGGCATCCATGCCACCAAAGAACGCCCGGTAGTTGAGAATGGCCAGATCGTTATCCGCCCCATGAACTACCTCGCGCTTTCCTACGATCATCGCATTATCGATGGACGCGAAGCCGTTCTGTCGCTGGTCGCCATGAAAGAAGCCCTGGAATACCCGGCCAGCCCGTTATTTGACGACTGATCGAAATTGGCAGCCGATAACCCAGATGAACATCCAGGAAAATTCTGAAAAAGCACCTGCGTTGTTATCTTTGCTGTTTCGCATTCCGGGCCGGCATCCTTTATTCAAACGATAACACCAGCTTTTTGGACGGCACTACGCTGTCAATTCTTCTGGACCGCTCCGCCATGTCGTGTTACTCCTCACGACGATAGTGGTGATTTGTGACCACCTTTCTTACTTGCGCCGTATTTGCGAAACGGCGCAGCCGGTGAAGCAATCCAGCTCCCGATTGCCATGTCTTTGCGAGAAGGCCGGAGGCCGACGAAGCAATCCAGTGCAGCCGTATCAATGAAGGAAAAGTCATCTTTGTACATACTGCTGATGTTGTTGCTGGATCGCCACAATCCTATGGATTTCGCGATGACGGTGTCACCGGCATGAAGACGGTGTCACCGGCATGAAAAACGTCTTTGCGAACTGGCGCAGCCGGTGAAGCAATCCAGTACAATCGCCACAACGAAGAAAAGCAGCTATTCTTTGCATCTTGCGACCATACTACTGGATCACCACAGCCTTACAGGCTTCGCGATGACGGCATTACTTTGTCAATCCTTATGGATTGCCGTCGCTGCACTCCTTACAATGACCAAATTGCGCAGAGATTCCCTAACAAACTATGACTATTCACGACAATAATAACGACAGCAACAAGGATAAGAAAACCTCTGATGAGTTGCTAAACGATTTGCTGAACCACTTCACGCCGGAACAGCTTATCCGCATTCAGGTTACCTACCAAAAGCTCAAGCGCGTCGCCATCCAGCGGCTAAACGCTATTGCTGAAACCAACCCCGGTACAAAAAACAAGCATTAAGAAATCGCTGCAAAACTATGTACGTTGCCACTTTTGTGCTAAGGAACCTCTGATTAACCTCGAATCTCATCATTGCGACCGCGAGTGTAACGTGGCAGGAAGCAATCCATTGTATCAATAAAATCAGTATCTTATGGATTGTCGCGTCGCTACGCTCCCCGCAATGACGAAGTTGTGCAGAGGTTCTCTAAAAATCAGGCAGTTGCTTTTGTCAGATTATCTTTGGAAGGGGTGAGGGTTAATCAGCCGATTTTTTTGCTGTTTCCCATTGTTCCGGTGTATAGGTTTTCATGGACAG
>JACTML010000190.1 GCA_014584635.1 Nitrosomonas eutropha
GATAGTTCGCCCAGATCAGCGTGAAAACCTTTCAAAGAGTGGATGCGCTGCCAGGCAAGACGATGCAAAGGATTAGCCTGCAGCCAGTACTCAAATGCCTGCTGCTGTGCAGTGGTAGGTGTATTGTAGTCGAGCCGGACTGCCCAGGAGATGGCAGCATCGATAACGGATTCAGGAAGTCGATCAGAGCTGTGATGCGATGCTTCTGTTGCTTGCGCAATATCTTCCTGTGGAGAAACCCCGTCGGTCATGGCTCGAAACGCAGCGTGTAGCAACTGCGCAACGCTTTGGTGATGTAGCGTTCCACTGTAGATAGCGATACCCCCAGGCGCTCGGCAATTTGCGGGCAGGTCAACCCGTCGAGCTGGGCCAGCAGGAAGGCGGTACGTGCCCGGGGCTTGAGCGAATCGAGCAATCTGTCGATCTCGATCAATGCCTCCAAAAAAATCAGCCGCGTCTCGGGTGCAGGCGCTTCTGGCTCCGGAAATGCCGCCAGCGTTTCCAGCCAGGCCCGCTCCAGCTCACGCCGGCGCCAGTGATCGATGACCAGACCATGCGCAATAGTAGAGAGATAAGCACGCGGCTCATTCAGATGCACAGGTTGCTGTCGGGTAAGTATACGCATGAAGGTATCTTGCGCAATATCTGCCGCATCGCAGGCATTGCCCAGTTTGTGGCGTAACCAGTTATATAGCCAGCCGTGATGATCGGTATATAAAACATGAGCCCTTTGCACTGCAAGATCCGTGGCCGGCACAGCGCTCTCCTCGTCATTGGTCAGGCACATATGCGGACACAAAATAAAAATGAGAACTATTCTTATTTTATAGGGTAAGGTACTCGATTTGCAAGACTGATTTTGTTAATGCGCCGGGTGTAAAAATTTCCAGGTTCAGGATCTATTAATTTCAGGATACACTGGCAAATCTCAATGAATGAATCCTCTGAGCCTGGCTGGAAGTTCTTACTGCTAAAACAGGTCGCCCAGGTTGTTATGTAGCGGTTTCTTATCAATATCCAATATAGGTGACCAGTGCCCCCCTATGGCTTGAATCAGCGCAACGGCCGCTGCCTGTTGATTGATCACCGCCTGGATTTGCGCTTGCTGGGCGTTTAATGCCGTGGTCTGCGCAATAATGACTTGCGAATAATCAACCATTCCGCTCAGGTACTGGTTGTTGATGATGGTCTGGGCATGGGCAGCAGCATTCGCTGCTTCAGTCTGGCTATGTGTGACATCAGCAAGCACGCGTGTTGCAGCCAGATTATCCTCAACCTGTTGGAAAGCGCTGAGTACGGTCTGTCGGTAAAGGGCAACGGCTTGATCAAAAAGCGCTTTTGCCTGAAGCACTTGCCCCCGGCGTGCACCAAAATCCAGTAAGGTTTCAACACCACTTAAACCAAAAGACCAAAGGCTGGTGGACGCCTTGAAAAGCTGATCCATTACGCTGGTGGTTGTTCTCACACCTGCCGTGAGTGTGATTTGCGGAAAATAGGCTGCACGTTGAATGCCTATACTGGCATTGGCGGCAGCTACTCGGCGCTCAGCAGCAGCGATGTCAGGACGACGTTGCAGAAGTGTTGCCGGTAATGTTGCCGGTACATCCGGTACAACTGGCTGCCAGGTTTCAGGTGCCAAAGTAAAGGTTGAAGGATTTTCTCCAGTCAATACAGCGATCGCATGTTCCAGCACTGCGCGCTGGCGATCAAGATCCTGTCGTAAGGCAAGTGCGTTGCTCAGTGATGTTTGTGCCTGCAAGACGTCTGAACGTGCTACCGTGCCGACCTCATATTTATTGGAAGCAATAACCAGTGCGCGTTGATAGTCCTCAATAATCCGGTCAAGTAGTACCCGCTGGGCATCGATTCCGCGCAGCTGAATATAATTGGCGGCCAGTTCTCCCTGTGCAGACAGGGCAGCGTTGATCAGATCCCCTTCACTGGCTGCTTCACCCGCTTCTGCCTGCGATACGGCATTGCTCAGTTTTCCCCAGAGATCCGGTTCCCAGCTTGCGCCAATGCCAAACATATAATTGGATGAAGCGGAGAGTGCACCACCCGCGCCTGAAACGAATGAGCTGTCGGATTGGCCGGTAAAAGGAATGGAGCGGGAGCGGCTGCCAGTCAGGCTGATCAGAGGGAAAAGTGCAGCCCGTTGCGTGATGACGAGCGCGCGCGCAGCCTGATAAGCAGCACGAAAGGAGGCAACATTCTGATTCGTGATAATTACTTTGGATTCCAGCTCATTGAGGATGGGATCATTGAAAAGTATCCACCATTCCCCGCGCGCGACTGCATCGGACGGTTCTGCCGCCGCCCACCCGGGTGCTTCCTTATAGTTCATCGGGAGGGTAATGGCGGGTGTGTGATATTTCGGTGCCAGGTTACAACCGGCCAGAAACAGAACAAATAGCAACAGAACGGGTTTCATGAGGATACTCATCATTTAAAAAGGTGCGGATGTATCACTGTGTCGGGTGAGGTGTCGCTCGTACGTCCCGCGCCGACGAAAGCGATCAAGTGCCAGATAGACGACCGGGGTAGTCAGCAATGTCAGAATCTGGCTGGCAACAAGCCCGCCAAAAATGGCGATACCCAGTGGTCGGCGCAGTTCTGAACCATCGCCGAAACCAAGAGCGAGTGGCAATGCACCCAGCGCCGCTGCCAGCGTAGTCATCAGAATCGGGCGGAACCGCAGCAGAGAGGCTTCTCGCACAGCCGCCAGTGGGCTCAGCCCGCTGCGTTCCGCCTCCAGTGCAAAGTCGATAATCAGGATTGCATTCTTTTTTACAATTCCGATAAGCAAAATAATCCCGATGAGGGCAATAATGTCGAACTGCCCACCCGTTACCATTAGCGCAATCATGGCGCCAACCCCGGCTGAGGGTAGCGTGGAGAGGGTAGTGAGCGGGTGGATCAGGCTTTCGTACAATATGCCCAGCACGATATAAATCGTCACTAATGCGGCCAGAATCAGGAGCGGCATACTGGCCGTCGTTTCCTCAAAAACCCTGGCGGTTCCGCTGAATTCTCCATGTACGGTGGTGGGCAGGGCCAGGCTGGCCCGGACTTCTTCGATCTTACTGGCTGCTAATCCCAGTGATTTTCCGGGGGGGAGATTGAAAGAAAGCGTGGCTGAGGGTTCGCCATCAGAATGGCTGACGGATGTACTGGCCGAACCGGTCGACCAGCGGGCAAAAGCAGAAAGCGGAATCATGGTTTTAGCCGTTGTACTGACTGCACTGCCGAGGGCAGTAGCCGAGCCACCACTGGCCGTGCCGCCTCTACTGGCGAAAGGTGCCTCTTCACTGGTTGCTGTTACCGGCAGGTAGATATTGTCAAGCGCTTCCGGGGAATTGCTGAACTGGCTCGGAACTTGCATGACGATATAGTACTGGTTAAGGCCCGAATAGATGCTGGCAACCTGGCGCTGTCCAAAGGCATTGTATAAAGCCGCATCAACGGATTGCATTGAAATCCCCAGGCGGGTGGCGGTATCCCGGTTTACTTCCACGAAAACATTAGCGCCTGCATCCAGTTGATCGATATCGACATCGACCAACGTATCGCTATGCTGTTTCAGTGCGTCCACCAGTTTCTGTCCGGCGGTTCTTAGGATCTCGGAATCACCTGCCTTCAGGACATACTGATAGGTGCTGGTAGTCTGACGTCCCCCAACCCGCAAATCCTGGGTCGGGTTGAGGAAAACACTAATACCCTCGACCTGCTTCAGTTTGGGGCGAAGACGGGCAATAACGATTGGTGCGGGGGGACGCTGCGATCTGGGCTTGAGTGTTACATAAAGAAAACCGCCACCCGGGCGTCCTCCTCCCGAGACGGCAATGACAGCCGACACCGCCGGATCATCTTTGACAATATTGGCGACCCGGGTCAGTTTGTCCTGAAGTTTGTCGAAAGAGATACTTTGATCAACCCGTACGCCTCCCATAATACCGCCCGTATCCTGCCCCGGAAAAAACCCCTTGGGTGCGATGATAATGAGATAAACGTTGAGTACTACTGCGCCTGCCAGCAGCATCAGCACTGTCTTGCGGTGTGCGAGCGCCCAGTCGAGAACACGCTCATACCAGGCTTGCATCCGGTCGAAGCCGCGTTGTGCCAGGCGCATGATTTTTCCCTGATCGGCCTCTTTGCCAAGGCAGCGTGCAGCCAACATGGGTGTGGTAGTAAGCGAAATGATCAGGCTGATGACGACTGCCACGGTCATGGTGAGCGAGAATTCCCTGAATAACCGTCCCACCAGTCCTCCCATAAAAATGAGTGGAACAAATACAGCAATCAGGCTAAGTGAAATGGAAAGGACGGTGAAACCGACTTCACGTGCGCCTATCAGGGCAGCCTGGAAAGGTGCCACGCCCTTTTCGATATGACGACTGATGTTTTCTACTACCACAATCGCATCATCCACGACAAAACCGGTGGCGATCGTGAGTGCCATTAATGACAGGTTATCAAGTGAGAAACCGGCAAGGTACATCACCGCAAAGGTGCCAAGCAGTGAAGTGATCACAGCTGCTGCCGGAATCAGCGTGGCGCGCCAGCTTCTCAAGAACAGGCTGACTACCAGTATCACGAGGAGCGTAGCAATCAGTAATGTTATTTCCACTTCATGCAGCGATGAGCGGATGGTAAGGGTGCGATCCGAGACAATATCCAGATGGATATCGGGGGGCATGGTGGCGCGCAGGGCGGGAATCTGAGCTTTGAGTGCATCCACCACCTGAACAATATTGGCACCTGGTTGACGTCTGATCAGAACGGGTATCGCCTTGCTGCCGTTATACAAACCCATGGTGTAGATATCTTCCGGGCCATCGATAACCTCAGCTACATCGGACAAACGTACCGCGGCGCCATTGCGCCAGGCGATAACGATATCGCGATAGTCAGCAGCCTGTAGCCCGGGTTTATTCAAATAAATCTGCCAGCTCTGATTACCGGAATCTACCGTTCCACGCGGACGATTGGCGCTTTCTGACTGAAGGGCAGTACGCACATCTTCCAGCGCAATACCATAACGGGAAAGCGCCAGCGGATTGACTTCCACCCGCACTGAGGGTAAGGCAGCGCCACCCAGTTCGACATTACCCACCCCCTGTACCTGCAGCAATCTTTGCTGAACGATGGTTGAAACCTGATCATAGATTTCGGATGGGTTGCGCGTTGGGGAGCTAAGAACAAGAATCAAGATCGGTGATTCAGCCGGGTTGAATTTACGGTAATTGGGGTTGGTTTTGAGTGTGGCGGGCAGATCAGCGCGCGAAGCATTGATTGCTGCCTGAACATCGCGCGCAGCACCGTCAATATCGCGAGACAGATCGAACTGCAGTGTGATTCGGGTCGAACCGGTAGTGGAATTGGAAGTCATTTCACTTACCCCGGCGATAAGACCAAGACGACGTTCCAGGGGAGAGGCCACACTTGATGCCATGGTAGATGGGCTGGCACCGGGAAGATTGGCCTCTACCATGATCGTTGGAAAATCAACCTGTGGTAGCGCTGCCACCGGCAGCTTGAAAAATGTACTGATTCCGGCCAGCATCAAACCGATCGTGAGCAGAATGGTACCTACCGGGCGGCGAATAAAGGGCGCGGAGATATTCACGAGGCATCATCCTGGATGGGTACGCGATTCGGCTGTTGCCTGCGTTCTTTCCAGTCTTCCAGTACGAGAAAAATAACGGGGGTAGTGAATAAGGTCAATATCTGGCTAAGCAGCAGCCCCCCTCCAATGGCAATACCCAATGGCTGGCGTAACTCATGCCCGGTGCCACCGCCGAAGATCAATGGCAATGCGGCAAACAAAGCGGCAAAGGTGGTCATCATGATCGGACGAAAACGCAGCAATGCGGCCTGGCGGATGGCATGATGGCTGTCGGTCTGTTCGTAGCGCATGGCATCGAGTGCAAAATCGATCATCATGATTGCGTTTTTTTTCACAATTCCGATCAGCAATACGATACCGATGATGCCGATGACACCCAGTCCCGATCCCGTCAGCCACAAACCCAGTAGCGCGCCGATTCCTGCCGGCGGCAAGGTGGACAAAATCGTAATCGGGTGAATAAAACTTTCATAGAGGACACCCAGCACGATATAGACAACACCGATAGCCGCCAGAATCAACCACAATGTATTACCGAGCGAGGATTTGAATGCACTGGCTGCGCCGGAGAAGCGGGTAGTCAGACTGATAGGGATGCCGATCGCTTGTTCCGTTCGCTCGATGGCTTTTACTGCGTCTTCCAGTGAAACACCCGGTGCCGGATCAAAACCAATGGTCGCTGCCGGAAACTGATCTTCCCGTGAGATGACCAGTGGTACTGCGCCGGTGCGAATCGTTGCGAGTGTGGACAAAGGGATATTGGTTCCGTCAGGCAGTGGAATCTGCAGCCTGCCCAGCGCTTGCGGATCGGTGATGAATCCGGACATTGCTTCCAGTATGACGCGATTCTGACTCGACTGGGTATAGATGGTGGAAATGATTCGCTGTCCGAACGCATCATACAGTGCGTTATCGATGGTAAGCACACTGAGACCCAGGCGGCTGGCAGTATCACGATTGACATCAACGGTGACGGAACGACCGCCTGAAAACAGGCTGGAAGTAATATTACGCACGTGCGGATCTTTGTTAAGCGCTGTCACCAGTTTTTCTCCCCACTGTGTTACCTGATTTTCATCCGCGCCCTGCAGGGAAAACCGATAGGCATTGATTCCGGTAGAGGTATCGATGGTCAGATCCTGTACGGGGCGGAAATGGACTTGCACGCCGGCGATATTGGCGGTTGCCCGTTCAAGATTGAGCAGTACCGATGGCAGGCTAGCACGCTCCCCATGTGGTTTGAGATTGACGAGCATGCGCCCCTGGGAAAGTGCGGGATTTTGTCCATCCACGCCGATCGAGGAACTGAGGCTGGCGACGGCTGGGTCGGTCAATAATGCGCGAGCCACCTGTTGTTGCAGTTCCGCCATGCGCTGGAAACCAATATCCTGTCTGGCAGAAGTGGTGATGGCAATTTGCCCTGTATCCTGTTCCGGGAACAGGTTTTTAGGAACAAACAGGTACAACAATATGGTAATGATCAGCGTGGCGGCAAACACCAGTAATGTCAGCGTACGGTGCGCCATGACCCGATCGAGCGCTGTGATGTAATGCTTTGATAACCAATCGAACCACCTATGTGTCAACTCCACGATATAGTGTCCGCGTTCTTCCTCGTGTGAATGCAGCCAGCGGGCAGACAGCATAGGCACCAGTGTCAGTGCAATCACTGCTGACAGCAGGATAGTTACTGCCAGTGTGATGGCAAATTCACGAAACAGGCGACCGACGACATCTTCCATGAAAAGCAACGGGATCAATACGGCTACCAGGCTGATGGTCAGCGAAATGATGGTAAAACCGATTTCGCCGGCTCCCTTTAACGCGGCCTCAAATGGTCGCATCCCGTTTTCGATATGGCGCGCGATATTCTCCAGCACGACGATGGCATCATCCACCACGAAACCGGAAGCAATCGTGAGCGCCATCAGCGTCAGATTATTGACGGAAAAATCGAGAAAATACATTGTGGTAAAGGCGCCGATCAGGGAAAGTGGTACAGCGACACTGGCAATGACCGTTGCACGTGCAGATCCCAGAAACAGGAAAATAACGAGCGTGACCAGAAAAACAGCGAGAATCAGTTCAAACTGGACATCTTCCACTGAGGCACGGATACCGGCAGTACGATCGGTCAGCAATGTGACATGGACATCAGCGGGCAACTGTGCTTCGAGATCACGTACAACGGTCTTGATCGTATCCACCGTACTGATGACATTGGCACCGGGTTGCCGTTGTACATCGAGAATGACGGCCGGGGTATCATTCATCCAGGCGGCCAGGCGAACATTCTCGGTTGCTTCGATTACGTTGGCGACATCGCTTAACCGGATGGGCGCACCGTTGGCAAAACCAATGACGAGGTTGCGATAGCTGTCAGCATCTGTCAGCTGATCGTTGACATCAATCGTCCAGTTTCTGCTGTCGCCATTGATGTTGCCTTTGGCGGCATTCACGTTGGCATTATTGATTACAGTCCGCAAACGCTCAAGTGACAAACCTCGTGCGGCCAGCGCGGCAATATTGGCCTGGATGCGTATGGCCGGCCTTTGTCCGGACATCATGGAAACCAGACCAACGCCGGATATTTGCGAGATCTTGTTGGAAAACTGTCGCTCGATGATTCCCTGCACTTCACCCGGTGGCCGGGTATCCGAGGTAATGCCAAGGCTCAGGATCGGCGCATCCGCGGGATTGACCTTGGCATAAACGGGCGGCGTGGGAAGTGCGGCTGGAAGCAGTGTACTCGCTACATTGATCGCTGCCTGCACTTCCTGTTCGGCTATATCGAGCGCAAGATCGAGACGAAATTGCAGGGTAATGACCGATGCGCCGGAAGAAGAGGTGGAAGTCATACGCACGAGGCCGGGCATTTGCCCGAACTGCCTTTCCAGCGGGGAGGTGACGGTTAGCGCCATCACATCCGGACTGGCCCCGGGATAGAGGGTTGTGACCTGGATTGTCGGAAAATCGACTTCCGGCAAGGAAGACAAGGGAAGAAAACGGTAAGCGATGAGGCCGCCCAATAGCAGCGTGATCATCAGCAGGCTGGTCGCAACCGGACGAAAGATAAAAAGACGTGACGGCCCACCCGGAAGTGAGGCCATTGTTTCTTCTGTATCGCTATTCATGAATGCTGATCTGTGGATTCAGATTGATGGCGATCGTCTTGATGCGATTTGCCGTCATCCGGACTCCTGTTTTCCGTCAGGCGAACGGGTGAACCATCTTCAAGCCCGTCTGCTCCATCGGTCACAACGATTGCCCCGGCTGTCAGACCGGATGTAATAGCAGTCTGCCCGTCAGCGCTCGGGCCAATCATTACCGGAGTCAACCTGACCGTATCGTCCGGCTGGACGACAAAGACGAAATCTCCCGGCACCCCGTGCCGAACGGCGCTGATGGGAACAGTGACAGCATCGTGCAGTGTGGTGACAAGCAGGGAGATATTGACAAACTGGCCCGGGAAGAGCGTGTTGTCGCCGTTATCAAAACGTGCTTTGGCGCGCACGGTACCCGTTGTTGTATCCACCTGATTATCGAAAGCCAGAAAGCGCCCTTCAGCCAGTATCCTGCTGTCATTCTGATCCAGCGCTTGTACCAGCAGACCGGCGCCACTATCGGCCTGGTGACCAATGATGGAAAGCTGGGTTTGCGGCAGAAAAAAACTGACATCGATTGGATCGAGCTGTGTGATGACGACAATACCATTGGTATCGGATGGCGTCAGATAATTGCCGATATCCACCTGGCGGATACCGACTCGGCCATCAATGGGGGATTTGATCGCGGTATATTCCAGATTGAGCTCGGCTGTGCCGATGGCTGCCCGGTCAGCCGCTACGGTTCCAGTTAACTGACGAACCAGCGCGCGCTGGGTATCGACCTGCTGACTGGCGATGGAATCCTGACTCAGCAATGTTTCATAACGTTTGAGATCGAGCCTGGCGACTGCAAGCTGAGCTTCATCACGTGCCAGATCGGCTTTGGCCTGAGCCAGCGCCAGCCGATAGGGACGCGGATCTATCTGTGCGAGCATTTGTCCCACCCGTACCATCTGGCCTTCCTGGAACATCAGCTTGAACAGTACACCCGAAAGCTGCGGACGAACCGTTGCCGTAACCAGAGGCTGTACTGTACCAAGTGCCGTTACCATTACGGGCATATCGGTATGGATAGCGGATGCGGTGCCAACAGCTGCAGCGGGGCGGGTATGTGTGCCGCCGGCGTTACGATCTGTCAAACGGTAGGCCATAAAAGCGATAACTGCCAATGTAACAATAATGAGAAGCGTGTTGCGCAGCGAATGCTTGTGGGTTTTATTTGAGGAAGAATAATCAATCTCGGAAATAACCTGGTTCTTGTTTTCTGTAGACATACGGTTTTGTAAGGGATTCTAAAAGTTGATTTTTCAGGCAGACCGTATTGGTTTTTAAAGAAGAGCGGAAACTCGTTGCTCTTGACGACAACTATAATCTGTCAGTTTGTAAATAAATTGCAGCGAATGTGTAAAAACTATGGAAATTAAGAAATCTCTGATTGAACCCAAATAATCCATTAGCCGGCACTTCGCGCCTACACGGGCCCCGCCGGATGGTTTACGGTGTCCTGGCGCCCTTGCTTCGCGCCAATAGCCCGCTATTGACTTGGCACAAGTGCGCAAATCCACTCGCAAACCATCTCGCCGTCATCCCGCGTCCTAACGAATTATTTAGGTTGAATCTTCCACGAGTCACATTGCAGGAAAATTCATAATGATCGCAAGAACACAAGTATTTGCGGTTTTATAAATGCGGTTTTTATAAAAAAGAGTGGTTTATCCCACTCTTTTCAGATCTCAGAGCAATGAAAAGTCTATCATCTTCCTGGGAATTCCTTAAGGAACCTGTGGTTACGTCCCATATGGCCGCACGCTGGCCGGCACCACACTCTACCGTTAATTAGCAGCCTAAATCCTCGTTTGTTTGCCACATCACTTTTCGGGTGAGTGCGGATAATTCCGGTTCATCGAGAGGAATCCGCCATGGCAGACGATAACGATCTTGAACGTACTGAACCGGCCTCGCCCAGACGCCTGGAGAAGGCCAGAGAAGAAGGGCAGGTAGCGCGTTCGCAGGAATTGACCACATTTACCCTGCTGATCGCGGCTTCCAGCAGCTTGTGGGTGATCGGTTCGATCATC
>JACTML010000076.1 GCA_014584635.1 Nitrosomonas eutropha
TGCCCAACACCAACAGGAACGCTTTGACCTTCCTTGCCACATGTTCCGACTCCGGGATCCAGAGCCAGATCATTGCCAATCATGGAAACACGGGTTAATACATCCGGACCGTTGCCAATCAGCGTAGCTCCTTTTACCGGATGGGTAATTTTACCATCCTCAATCATATAGGCTTCCGCAGCAGAAAACACAAATTTGCCACTGGTAATATCAACCTGCCCGCCGCCAAAATTAGCGGCGTACAAACCCTGTTTGACAGAAGCAATAATCTCCTCCGGCTCTCTGTCGCCATTCAACATACAGGTATTCGTCATACGCGGCATTGGGATATGGGCAAACGATTCACGGCGACCGTTACCGGTAACAGATTGATTCATCAATCGAGCATTCAAATTATCCTGAAGATAGCCTTTGAGAATACCATTTTCGATCAATACCGTGCATTGTGTCGGGTTACCCTCATCATCAATATTTAGTGAGCCACGACGATCGGGTATCGTACCATCGTCCACCACCGTCACTCCGGGAGCCGCGACACGTTCGCCGATACGTCCGGAAAAAGCCGAGCTTCCTTTGCGGTTGAAATCCGCCTCAAGACCGTGCCCAATCGCTTCATGCAACAAAATACCCGGCCACCCGCTACCCAGTACAACCGTCATATTTCCCGCCGGAGCTGGTTTTGCCGCCAGGTTCGTCAGTGCCTGATGAACAGCCTTGTGAGCATAATCCTGCAGCACCGAATCGGTAAAATAATCATAGCCAAAGCGTCCGCCGCCTCCAGCAACACCTTGCTCCCTCCGCCCGTTCTCTTCAACTATTACCTGCAGGGACACCCGTACCAAAGGCCGTACATCAGCCGCAAGCAAGCCATCGCTGCGCGCAACCATGATTACTTCATACTCGCCAGCCAGCGATGCCATGACCTGAATAACCCGCTTATCCAGGGCACGTGTGAATCTTTCCAGTCGCTCAAGCGTTCCGATTTTGTCGGCATCCTGGCAGAGCGCAATAGGATCCAGCGAGGGATAATACAATGCCTGCTGAATGTTATTTCCCGATAGGCCCGTAGTTATACGCGCCGGTGTTCTACCGCCTTGGGCGGCAATTGCACGTGTTGCGCGCGCTGCAGAAAGCAGAGCCTGGCTGCTGATATCATCTGAATAGGCAAACGCTGTCTTTTCTCCACTGATTGCACGGACACCAACTCCCTGGTCAATGCTAAAACTGCCTGATTTAACGATGCCTTCTTCCAGCACCCAGCCTTCCGATCGATTATATTGAAAATAAATATCAGCATAATCAATACGATGAGTAAGAATCTGGCCAAATATATCCCGCAACCTGACTGTATTCAGCTCATAGGGTGCCAACAGATATTGATCAGCTATTGCAAATGAATCTACCATTCCGGAAATAAACTTATTTTAATAAAACAGCAAGCAGCTAACTATGACAGCAGGACAAATAAAAAGCTCACCAAACAATCAAAATATAAATCAAGCTGTTTTTCTCAACAGGCAAGCAAGCATCGATGCTCCAGTGCAGGCAAACTCGCCCGCACGCTTGACTGATAAGCCTGATCAATTTCGGCAACAACCACGCCGGCTCCGCGTGGAAGGCGGTCAATAATTACTCCCCATGGATCAACAATCATGCTGTCGCCATTCGTTTCACGTCCGTTTACATGAAATCCGCCTTGCGCCGGCGCAATCAGATACGCCTGATTTTCAATTGCACGCGCACGAATGAGTGTTTCCCAATGGGCTTTGCCAGTAATTGCGGTAAATGCGGAAGGTGCCAGAATGATATCCACTTTGCCCATCATGCGGTACAGCTCGGGAAAACGCAAATCATAGCAAATGGATAAGCCCATTCGACCAAAAGGCGAATCAATCGCAACTATTTTATTGCCAGCATCGATTGTCCTTTCCTCGGCGAAGTTTTCGCTACCCAGTGACAATCCAAACAGATGGATTTTGTCGTAGCGCGCCACTTGCTGTCCCTGTCCATCGTATACCAGACAGCTGTTGTATACCTTGCTGGAAACAGGGGAAACCAGGGGCACCGATCCACCTGCCAGCCAAATACCAAATCGTTTGGCGGTTTCACTTAAAAAATTCTGGATTTCTCCCTCTCCTGGCTGCTCGCGAACCGCCAGTTTGTCGGTGTCTTTCATACCCATGATACAAAAATATTCCGGCAACACCACCAGTTGCGCCCCCTTGGCAGCGGCCTCTTCAATCAGGCGAAACGCCTCTTCCAGATTAGCCGTTACAGTAGGACCCGAAGCCATTTGCACAGCCGCCACCCGCACTTTGGAACCGGTCTCCGAACCGGAAAAAGCAGTCAATTCAACATCGGTGTCAGTCGGCATGATTCTCCCCTCTTCTGTATTTAATCAATATTATCAAGCTGTTCATGATCAGCCCGTCTTTCTTGCAAAGTTTATTTTGCTCCGGATTTATATTTCCATTTTAATGACAAGAGCGTAAATAACCGGTCTCTTCATAATTGTTATGCATCCGATTCCGGATTGGACAATTATGCACCCCTCTATGGCTGTGCGTCTTCCGGCTGTCTGATCTGATTTTCATCTTCTCCCAGTTTGACTACTATCGGATCACCCCAGCTGCCGGTTATGGTGTATTCATTGAGCAGCACCCGATCAAAAGGATCCTGCAATGTTCCCGATGCAATCATGGCAGCAATCCCGGCAATCGGTGTTACTAATCCAAATGATGGAAACACCTTCAGATTCAAGGCTTGAGTCTCATTTACCAGATCCCATTTCCCACCTAGAACCAGCTCGGCGGAACTGCCGGCAATATACAAATCATGCGTTGAAGCAATGCCGCTTTGGACAACAATATGGCCGCTCAGCTCATCAAAACCGAATCCTTTACCGAATACATCGTAAAAATCCAGCATTAATCTGCGAGGCAGGGATTTCAGGTCAAAAATCCCCAGCAACCTGCCGATACCCGGCTTTAATCCCGTAAACTGGCCATGCCGGGCATCCAGCTGCAATTTTCCGGATAACGTAGGAAAATCGATTGCAAACGGCTTGCCTGTCCATTCCAGATCACCCGATAGCGTTCCTTCGCCTCGTGCAACACGATTCGGGTAGTGATAGCGCTTGAAAAATTTTCCGATATTACCTGATTGCAGCTGAATATGGCTAAATACCTGATAGGGAGACTTGTGATTTTCCCATAAACCACTTGCCTGCAACGTACTATCTGAATGACTGATAGCCAGATTTTCCACTTGCCAGCCTTCCTGCTTCTGTATAGCGCCTAACTTCATCTGCCCCAGCAATATATCATCCACAATCAGCTCATCGGCTTTAATATCGACAGTTGGCCAATCCCCGGGATTGCTGGAACTGTGCGACAGTAATACTGATTCCGGCGCATCTTCCGGCATAATCAGTTTGCTTAAACGCGCAACCAGTTTTTGCGGAGCTGCCGCATGCCAATCTATCTCACCAGCAACTTCACGGCTGGAAACCTGCATTTGCCAGCTATTGTCCCGCCTGTCAGCAACCAGATGGACATCATTAAAATAACTGGACAAAAACTCAAACTGACCGATTTTTAAATCAAACTGCACCGGGCCGGTTAAGACGTTATCCAGGCCACGCGCAGTATTATCGATCGAGGTATCTGCTTGTGCGTGCCTGCGAAATAATTCCCGCCACTGGTCCCACTCTATTGCAGCAGCAGCACCCTCAATCCGGGTCATCCGATCTTGCGGCAACACTCCCTTTCCACCAAAGCGGACTACACCACGTACCGGATGATAGTAATGCACGCCTTCATGAACTCGCTGAAATTCCGCAGTGACGATATCTCCATAACGCAAACGGATGAGATCATCATGCGGCCAGGTAAAATATCTCTCCAGACGTAATGGAACAACCTCTTCCGCTGTTTTAGTAACGGGCGCTGGAAATGCGAGCGTTACGCCACTCAGTAAAGATTCAATCACAATACTGGCCTGATCACGAGCAATAGCTATATTTAACCGCCAGTCGCTACCGCCTTGTGCAAATTGTGTCCACAAATGCGATAAATTTACCGGTTTATTTGCACTTTCATCCCGCCGGAAACGATCAAAATCAGCCCGTCCGGTTGCAGTGATATGCACCCCACCCTCGGGAGCAGGAGCAGAAGCGATTCTGACCGGCCCACCCAATATCCAGGCACGCATTCCTTCCAGCGCCACACTGGTTTCAGTAAAAATCAGCGATCCATTGACCTGATAAAAATCAGGAACATACCGATCAAGATTGATCCGGTTATCGATAAACTGATAACGCCCTTGTATTTTGTCGACAGAAAATTTTTCCCGGGCAACCGATAGCAAAGCCTCTGCCTGTAATCGTCCTTTTCCGGAAAATTCAGCCTGGTTTAACAACTCACCAAAATGCTGATTGAGCGCTGCCTTGCGTAATAAGGCTGCTATTGCGTTACTCTCTCCCTCCGCCTTGCCTTTTATTCTGATTTCCGGTTGTTTTGCATACAAATCATCTGATTGCAGGGTAAATTCCTGTAGTTTGATACCAGAAACATCAGCGGAAACGAGTGACATATCCAGAGCGCCATCCTGTATCGATGCACGCCCCGCCATATTAGAAATTTTCGGCCAGCCATCTGCAATCCCAATACTGACATTATCAATGGCGGTTTCCGCACGAATGGACAATCCATCCTTTCCACCAGGCTGATTGTTCAGTGTGCCCCTGATATGGAATTCAGCATTGCGCAACCGGCCAGAAACAACTGTTTTGTTGATCTCATCCAGTGCATCCGTTCCGGTCAACCAGGTAGCATAGTGGCTTAACAGCGGTATATCAGCCTGCGACAGGCGCCCCGTCAGATCAACTGATCCAGAAGCGTTGTCGCTCAAGACATATTTTCCCTGCAATATCCCGCTTCCAGCCTCACCGGTAAAAGCAATATTATTCAGTTTCAACCGAGTTGTTTCACCATCACGCGCAATTTTCCAATCTACCCGCCCGCTTAAAGTATCCAGTTGCATTTTTTCTGCGGAAGGCTGTTTCTTGCTGATCACCACATTTCGCGAGGACAGAATCAGCGAGCCATCCGTTTTGGTGGCACTCACAACACCGCTGACGCCGTTAAACGCGGGATAGCTATCAAAAGGCTGTACAGCAAGATTATCGAAAGCAACATTTACCCTGAAAGGTGGTTGTTCAGACCAGTCACCCCGCCACCTGACATTTGCATGTCTTACCGTGCCGTGAGGAGCGCGCGTAGACAAGATCTGGTGCAATGTATTTTCCAGAGGCAAACTGGAAGCCAATCTGGTCAATATCGCCAGATCGATTTTTTCCGCCTGCAGGTTATATTCAGGTAATGCGCTATCCTTGCTATTCAGCACATGCCATGACGCTGCGATGGGCCCGGAACGAGGCGCACCTTTCAGCTCGATATTAAAATCACGCACAAACCATTGTTCATCCTGCGCATCCTTTGTTCTGCTCCATCCACTGCGCCCGTATAAATGATCAATTTCCAGCGGTGCCAAATGTTGTGCAAAACGAACTGCTGCTTTTCGCAAATTGATGTCTGCCGTCCAACGGGATAGCCTGCCTGCATCAATATCCATCCAGGCACGTATGCTGCCTCGTCCATGTTCGAGCGTTAAAGCGGTTTGTGGTGGAATCCATTCCTGCCAGCTTTTCAGATCAACGTTCTGCAACTGGACAAACAGACGCCCTTGCCACGCGGATAATGTCTGCACAGAATCACCAGTCAGATCTCCACGAATATCCATCCTGAAAAACAGCGAACCGGATGACGTTGCCTGCAGTCCGAATTGATGCCGTTTACCTCCTTTTCTGTTTTGCAGACGCAGATTAACCGCTTCAAAGTAATGGACAGCACCCTGCTGCAAATCATCCAGCCAGTAAATAACCGCCTGCCTGATCATTAAACGTCGCTGGCGTAACAGCCAATCAAAAAATCCGCTTTCCTGCTGATCTCCACTTAAGGAAATGCCGGCAATATGCAACAATCCTTCTTTATCCCGGCGCGTGACCAAAGCAGGCCGGTTAATTGCAATTTCGTGAAAATTAAGCTCACCACGCAGCAGAGAACGCCACGAAACCGTTCCTTCAATCCTCGGAAAAGCCAATACCAGATGCCCTTGCCGATCATATACGTTCACGCCCTGCATTGATAAATGCGGACGCAGCCCGTCCCAGTTAGCCTGAATGGCATCAATTTGTACCGGTTGCCCGGCAACGCGGGTAATTGCAGCGGCAATATCAGAGCGATATTCGCCAATATCCGGCAAGATCCAGTGACGTAAGACCAGCAATATCAGACAAAAAAGTATGATCCCTGCCAGAAAACACCTGCCTGCCCAACTCAGACAAAGTACACAATAGTGCAAAAAGAAGCGCGACATGATCCTCGTTCAATACAAAACCGGCTTCCGGAATATCTTATCCATCATCTGAAATCCATTTTTTATTGGAGAAATAACCGTCTCCACACCATGCAGTGGAATATCATTTCCACAAAACTACGCATAGCAGTCAAAACCGGGTATTTTATCCGAAGCGATCAAACAGCTTGCCGCATAACAGCCCACCCTATATGACGACATTAATCAATATCTCTCGAGCAACTTCGATTATTGACAGTGTTCTGCCCTGCAGCCGCTATCTGAAGCGAATACTGGAAAGCGAACCAGAACTGCACCAGGAGTTGTTGCAACAGTTGTATCACCCCCTTACACGGGAAGAGATGCTTGATTTTCTGCAGAATCCTTCGGCACTCCCTGCAGATGAGACAGGCTTACATCGCCTGTTGCGTCAATTGCGCAAACGCACCATTCTCCGGCTGACTGCACGTGATCTGGCCGGGCTGGCCGATCTGAATGAGGTCATGACAACCATGACAGCATTGGCTGATGTAACCATCCGCTTCTCACTTGAATTTCTCCATACGCTCATGACCCGGCCCGAGATTTTTGGCAAACCAACAGGAGAAAGAACCGGTACCGAACAGCAATTACTGATTGTAGCCATGGGGAAACTGGGAGGAGGAGAACTCAATGTATCTTCTGATGTGGATCTGGTCTTTATCTATCCTGAAGATGGCGAAACAGACGGCAGAAAATCCATCACCAATCATGAGTTCTTTGTCAAACTCGGACGCAAGCTGATCGCAAGCCTGAATGATTATACCGTGGACGGCTACGTATTTCGCGTTGACATGCGACTACGCCCATACGGTGAAAACAGCCCGCTCGCCATCAGTTTAACCATGCTTGAGGATTATTTTGTTACGCAGGGGCGCGAATGGGAACGCCATGCCTGGATTAAAAGCCGGGTGATTGCCGGCTCATCGATCACTGAAGCGGCGCTGATGGAACTGATTGTGCGTCCTTTTGTATTTCGTAAATACCTGGATTTTGAGGCTTACGAGGCAATGCGCAGCCTGCATACACAACTGCGCAAAGAGGTTGATCGGCGTGAACTGCACGACAATATCAAGCTGGGGCCGGGCGGTATTCGCGAGATTGAATTTATTACCCAGGTATTTCAGCTGATTCGTGGCGGCCGAGATGCTGATTTGTGTATTCGCCCCACACTTGGCGTGCTGCAACGGTTAAAGCAGAAACAGCCACTGCCTGAGCAAACAGTGGATGAACTCATCGAAGCCTACCACTTTCTGCGCAAACTGGAGCATCGCCTGCAATATCTGGATGATCAGCAAACCCAGAATTTGCCACAAAATCAGGATGACCAGCTATTAATTGCAAAAAGCATGGGGTTTAGCGATTACACCAGCTTTCTCAAGCAGCTTGATCTGTATCGCCAAAATGTTACGCATCACTTTGAGCAGATTTTTGCTGAACGCCGCAAAGCCGCAAAATCCGGTACATTTGCCCGAATCAGGCCCGAGCAAACCGGCGACAGCGAAATAGTCAAAGCTTTCGGCAATCAATTGAAAGTACTGGGGTACATTGATCCCGACAAAATTACTGCACGTGTTCAGCAATTTTATGCAGGTGATGTTTTTCGCCAGTTAAGCCACCCCAATCAAGAGCGCATCCTGGAATTGATGCCTACCCTGATGGAAGTGGCCGCCCGGTTCCCTCCCGTGGAAATCACACTGGAACGCATGCTGCAATTACTCGAAAAAATCGGGCAATTTTCAGCTTACCTTGCTTTATTACAGGAATATCCACAAACCCTGCCACGCGTAGCCAAACTGGTCAGTATCAGCCAATGGGCCAGCGATTACCTCGGCAGACACCCGATTTTACTGGATGAACTGCTCGCGCCTTCCGGCCTGCACACTTTGCCAGACTGGCTGGCGCTTAAAACCGAGCTCATCCATCAGTTGCACCATTCCAACATACCCAAAACACAGATGACGGAATGGCAAATGGATGTCTTGCGGCACTTTCAGCATGCGCAGGTATTCCGCCTGCTTGCGGTTGATCTTGAGGGAAACTTGCTGCTGGAAACATTAAGTGATCACCTAACCGCACTGGCTGATCTTATCCTCGATAATGTGGTGCAGCTCGCCTGGCAGGGGTTAAGAAAGAAACACCGCCAATCGCCCGTTTTTGCCATTATCGGCTACGGCAAACTGGGTGGAAAGGAGTTAGGTTATGTATCCGATCTCGACATTGTTTATCTTTATCAGGATAGCCATCCTGATGCTGTCGAGGTTTACACCAAACTGGCTCAAAACATTAATTTATGGTTGACCAGCCACACTTCCGCCGGCGTACTCTATGAAACTGATCTGAGATTGCGTCCGAACGGTACCGGCGGGTTACTGGTTAACTCCATTGAAGCCTTTTCTCAATACCAGCATGAACAGGCCTGGGTGTGGGAGCATCAGGCACTGACGCGCGCACGCTTCGTTATTGGCGATCACGCAGTAGGCAAAAAATTTGAACAGATCCGTAAAGATATTCTGTGCCAGCCACGCGATCTGGCAAATCTCAAACGGGAAATCCTGACGATGCGTACAAGAATGCTGGAAGCGCACCCTAATCCCACACCGTTGTTTGATGTCAAGCATGATCACGGCGGCATTATCGATGTGGAATTTATGGTGCAATATCTGGTTCTGGGTTATGCACACCGCTACCCGCAATTAACCGGCAACATCGGCAACATCGGCCTGCTTAAACTGGCAGGAGAGCTTGGACTGACTTCTGCTGAAAAAGCAAATGCGGCGCTCATCGCTTATCGTGAACTCCGGCGCACACAACATCAGCTTCGGCTGAGCGGCATACCTGAAGCTACTGGTACCACCTTATCAAAAGATGCATCCCAAAAATTTGCCCGCGTCACAAACGAGTATTTAAGTGACGCCAGACAGGCTGTTTTCCGGTTATGGGATGATATTTTTGGGACGTAGCAAAAGCGAAACTGCAAAGGGAAAAGCAGATTTGTTGGGGTGGCTGATGGGACTCGAACCCACGACAACCGGAATCACAATCCGGGACTCTACCAACTGAGCTACAGCCACCATGGATCTGAAAGCCAATAAACCTGATCAGGATAAAATCAGATTTGGCGTGCCCGACAGGAATCGAACCTGTAACCCCCAGCTTAGAAGGCTGGTGCTCTATCCGGTTGAGCTACGGGCACCTCTACTCAAGCCGGGCTCTGGCCCGTATCAATGACACGAAAATTGGTCGGGGTGGAGAGATTTGAACTCCCGACATCCTGGTCCCAAACCAGGCGCGCTACCAGACTACGCTACACCCCGGAAAAGTCGGTCACTATACCGATTAACCTGACAAACGTCAATCAGACCCGGTATAAAATCAATCCCAATTACTCACCAGACCAAACAGGATAAAATCATTAATCTGACTGGCATTCGTAATCTTCAATCTTCCTGCTCATACTTGTGAAAATCCTCCATACATCCGATTGGCATATTGGCAAAACCCTGTATAACCGCAAGCGATACGAAGAATTCGAGGCCTTCTTCGCCTGGCTGATCAATACAATTGAACAGGAACAAGTGGATGTACTGCTGGTAGCAGGCGATATTTTTGATACCAGTACGCCCGGCAATCGCGCACAGCAAATTTATTACCGGTTTTTGCATCGCGTTGCGGCTTCCACCTGCCGGCATGTTGTTATTACCGCCGGAAATCACGATTCTCCTTCTTTTTTGAGCGCACCGGGAGAATTACTAAAAACACTCAATGTTCATGTCACAGGCAGCATACCGGATAATCCGGCAGATGAAGTACTCGTTTTGCGCGATGCGAAAGGCAGGACAGAACTGATCGTTTGCGCTGTGCCTTATTTACGGGATCGGGATATTCGCACAGTCGAAGCAGGAGAAAGTGTAGAAGACAAATCCCGCAAACTCATTGAAGGTATACGGGATCATTACACAACCGTGGTCAACATCGCCAGACAACAGCGAGTGGCGCATTCTTCCGCCATACCGATTATTGCCATAGGTCATCTTTTTGTTGCTGGCGGACAGACTGTTGAGGGAGACGGAGTGCGAGAACTCTATGTCGGATCACTTGCGCATGTGCCAGCCAGTATTTTTCCGCCTGATATTGATTACCTGGCGTTGGGTCACCTGCATGTTCCGCAGCAGGTGAATAGCACTTCAGTGATGCGTTACAGCGGCTCTCCCCTGCCAATCGGGTTTGG
>JACTML010000004.1 GCA_014584635.1 Nitrosomonas eutropha
GCAATCACGCCAACGGCTTCTCCAACATTAACTAATGTTCCTCGCCCAAGATCACGTCCATAGCATTTTGCACAAAGTCCGTACCGGGTTTCACAAGTCAGCGGTGTTCTTACTTTCACTTCATCAATACCGCAAGCCTCAATCGCATCAGTCACACTTTCATCCAGCAATACGCCTGCCGGACAGATAACCTCATCAGTTTCCGGATTTATGACATCTATCGCAGCCACACGTCCCAAGATACGTCCGCGTAATGATTCAACGACATTTCCTCCCTCCACCAGAGCCTTCATGACAACGCCGCCATCCGTACCGCAATCATTTTCTGTAATGACCAGATCCTGAGTTACGTCAACCAATCTACGCGTAAGGTATCCCGAGTTGGCTGTTTTAAGTGCTGTATCCGCCAATCCTTTTCTTGCACCGTGCGTAGAAATAAAGTACTGCAAAATATTTAGTCCTTCACGGAAATTGGCAGTGATGGGAGTTTCTATGATGGAGCCATCAGGCTTCGCCATAAGACCGCGCATACCGGAAAGCTGACGAATCTGTGCGGCTGAACCTCTGGCCCCTGAATCAGCCATCATATAAATCGAATTAAACGATTCCTGCGTCACTACCTGACCGTTTTTATCCGTTCTGATTTCACCTGTCTCCTGATCCTTGATTGGTTCAACACTCAATTGATCCATCATTGCCTTGGCCACCTGATCGCCTGCACGTGCCCAGATATCCACCACCTTGTTATAGCGCTCTCCCTGAGTAACTAAACCAGAGATATACTGATTCGCTATTTCATGTATTTCCTGCTCAGCAGCCTGGATAATATTATCCTTCTGTGACGGTGTAACCAGATCATCCAGACATATGGAAATTCCACCGCGCGTTGCATAGGAAAAGCCTGTATACATAAGCTTATCAGCAAATATAACGGTCTCTCGCAACCCGCATAAACGGAAACTCGCGTTTATAAGTCTGGAAATTTCCTTTTTCTTAAGTGCCTTATTAACCAGAGCAAAAGGAAGCCCTGCTGGTAGAATTTCAGATATTAGCGCCCTACCGACGGTAGTTTCAAAACGTGTAATTGTCTCTGCCGAACTTTCTCCTGGAGCAGATGGCTTTTTTCTTTCCTTGATTCTTACAGTAATCTTGGTATTCAACTCCACCGCTTTGCTTTCATAGGCGCGCGTTACCTCAGAAACATCTGAAAAAATCATTCCCTCCCCTTGAGCTCCAATTTTTTCGCGCGTCATGTAGTAAAGACCTAACACGATATCCTGGGAGGGGACGATGATCGGATCGCCATTCGCCGGTGAAAGCACGTTATTGGTTGATAACATCAGCGTACGACACTCCATCTGCGCTTCAAGCGATAAGGGAACATGTACCGCCATCTGGTCACCGTCAAAGTCTGCGTTAAAGGCAGAACATACAAGCGGATGCAATTGAATTGCTTTTCCTTCAATCAAAACCGGTTCAAAAGCCTGAATTCCGAGTCGATGTAGCGTTGGAGCCCGGTTAAGCATTACCGGATGCTCACGAATAACCTCTTCAAGAATATCCCAGACTATCGGATTTTCGTTTTCCACCTCTCTCTTGGCTGCTTTAATCGTGCTGGCCACCCCCATCACTTCCAGTCTGTGAAAAATAAATGGCTTAAATAATTCCAGTGCCATTTTTTTCGGCAAACCACACTGGTGAAGCTTAAGTTGCGGTCCCACTACGATGACAGATCGTCCGGAATAATCAACACGCTTACCTAACAGATTTTGGCGGAAGCGCCCCCCCTTGCCCTTAATCATATCCGCAAGTGATTTTAATGGTCGCTTATTTGCCCCTGTCATAGCTTTGCCACGGCGACCATTATCAAGCAGCGAATCCACCGATTCCTGCAACATCCGCTTTTCATTACGGATAATAATTTCCGGTGCCCGTAATTCCAATAATCGTTTCAGGCGATTATTACGATTTATGACGCGCCTGTACAAATCATTTAAATCAGAGGTTGCAAAACGCCCGCCATCCAATGGAACAAGTGGTCTTAATTCTGGAGGCAAAACCGGCAACACCGTCAAAATCATCCATTCCGGTTTCATGCCGGATTTATTAAATGCCTCGAGCACCTTGAGTCGTTTTGCCGCCTTCTTAATCTTGGTTTCGGAGCCAGTTGTCTGAATTTCCAGGCGCAAGGTTTCTATTTCTGACGGAATGTCCATATTACTCAGCAATGTGCGAATTCCTTCCGCCCCCATTGCAGCACTAAAGTCATCTCCAAATTCTTCTGTTTTATTCAGATAATCATCTTCTGTCAGAAGCTGGCTACGCGTCAGGGGCGTCATGCCAGGATCAGTCACGACATAAGCTTCAAAATACAGAACCCGCTCGATATCTCGCAAGGTCATGTCAAGCACCAATCCCAACCGTGAAGGTAATGATTTCAGGAACCAGATATGCGCAACAGGCGAAGCCAGTTCAATATGTCCCATGCGTTCTCGCCTGATCCTCGACAAGGTAACCTCTACGCCGCATTTTTCACATATCACACCGCGATGCTTAAGCCGTTTATATTTACCGCACAAGCACTCATAATCTTTTACCGGGCCAAAAATCTTGGCACAAAACAAACCATCTCTCTCAGGCTTGAAGGTGCGATAGTTTATTGTTTCGGGTTTTTTTACTTCTCCATACGACCATGACCTGATTTTCTCAGGAGAGGCCAAGCCTATTTTTATAGAATCAAATTCTTCTTTTTGTGTAACTTGTTTGAATAAATCAAGTAGTGCTTTCACATGTCACCCCTGTGAATCAACATATAAATCCGAAAATGAGCCAAGGAAATTCCAAATCCCAATCTTGAAGAGCTAAACATAAAACGCCAACAAGATAAAATTGCCATAAAAAGACAACAAAAGCACTTCAAATAATAAATTATCAATGTTGTTCCAGGTCAATATCCAGCCCCAATGATCTGATTTCTTTAACCAGCACATTAAATGACTCTGGCATACCTGCATCGATTTTGTGATCTCCTTTGACGATACTTTCGTAAACCCTGGTTCGTCCATTGACGTCATCAGATTTCACAGTCAGCATTTCCTGAAGAGTGTAAGCAGCACCATATGCTTCCAGAGCCCAAACCTCCATTTCACCGAACCGTTGTCCACCAAATTGCGCCTTACCTCCCAGTGGTTGCTGCGTAACGAGGCTGTAAGGACCGGTTGAACGGGCATGCATCTTGTCATCCACCAGATGATGCAATTTCAGTACATGCATATAACCTACAGTAACCTGGCGATCAAAAGCCTTTCCTGTCCTGCCATCGTAAAGCACAGTCTGTCCGGATTCCGGTAAATCAGCCAATTTCAACATGTGCTTGATCTCAGATTCATGCGCCCCATCAAAAACAGGAGTAGCAAAAGGGACACCATTCGACAGATTTTTCGCCAACTCCAGTATCTCTTCGCTGCCCAAGGAAGCTAAATCTTCCTGTTTGCCGCTTTCGTTATAAATTTTATTCAGGAAATCCCGGATTTCAGATGCATCACGTTGTGAGGCCAGCATCTCATTAATTTTCTTACCGAGTTCTTTTGCGGCCCAGCCCAAATGCACTTCAAGCACTTGACCAATATTCATACGCGATGGAACCCCCAGCGGATTCAATACAACATCGACTGGCGTTCCGTTTGCCATATAAGGCATATCTTCCACAGGAACAATTTTTGAAATAACCCCTTTATTTCCGTGACGACCAGCCATCTTGTCACCGGATTGCAATCTCCGTTTTACCGCAATATAAACCTTCACCATTTTCTGAACACCAGGCGGCAGCTCATCGCCCTGAGAAAGCTTTCTCTGTTTTTCTTCAAAAGCAAGATCAAACAACTTTCTTTTCTGAACCAAACTATCCTTAATCTGTTCCAGTTGAAGGCTCGCATTCTCATCAATCAGGCGAATATCAAACCAGTGATGTTTTTCTACACTCTCGAGATATTCTGGAGTAATGGTTGAATTTTTTGCTAATTTTTTGGGGCCTCCAGCAGCAACTTTGTCTGCAAGCAACCGCTTCGCACGCTGAAAAGCATCCATCTCAACAATACGCATCTGATCTGCGAGATCTTTTTTGAAACGTCCTAGTTCATCCGCTATTATTTGTTTAGAACGCTTATCTCGATCAACTCCTTCGCGTGTAAAAATCTGTACATCGATCACAGTCCCCGAAATACCTGCCGGCACATGCAAAGAAGTATCTTTGACATCTGATGCCTTTTCTCCAAATATCGCACGAAGGAGCTTTTCTTCAGGTGTCAGCTGCGTTTCACTTTTAGGTGTAACCTTACCTACCAGCACATCCCCTGCTTCAACTTCAGCACCGATATAAACTATTCCTGATTCATCAAGACGTGCACGCTGACGCTCGGATAAATTTGGTATGTCAGCGGTTATTTCCTCGGTACCAAGTTTTGTATCACGACTGACAGCAGTTAATTCCTCAATATGTATTGAGGTAAATCTGTCATCTGACACAACTCGTTCAGAGATCAAAATAGAATCTTCAAAATTAAGTCCGTTCCAGGGCATAAATGCTATAAGCATATTCTGACCAAGAGCCAGTTCTCCCAAATCAGTTGATGCTCCATCCGCGATCACATCGTCGCGCGAAAGAACATCACCAATTTTAACAATAGGTCTTTGATTAATATTGGTATTCTGGTTTGAACGCGTATACTTCGTGAGATTATAGATATCCACTCCGACTTCACCGGCGCGAGTTTCTGCATCATGCACACGTATCACTATCCGGCCAGCATCCACATAATCCACTACCCCGCCGCGTAACGCCTTGACCGCAGTTCCCGAGTGCACAGCAACGACGCGCTCAACACCCGTACCGACCAGGGGTTTCTCAGCACGTAAACACGGAACTGCCTGCCGCTGCATGTTTGATCCCATCAACGCGCGGTTGGCATCATCATGCTCTAGGAAAGGAATCAGTGAAGCCGCTACGGAAACAATCTGAGCCGGAGCAATATCAACATACTCAACCTGATCTCTGGAAGCCAGGGCAAATTCGTTTTTATGCCGACAGGAAATAACTTCATCAGTAAAAAAACCGCTCTGATCAAAATTTGCATTTGCCTGTGCAATCACATACTGGCTTTCCTCAATAGCGGAAAGATATACAACTTCTCCAGTTACCCGCCCTTCTTTAACCATACGGTAGGGCGTTTCTATAAATCCGTACTCATTGGTTCTGGCATAAAGAGCCAGTGAATTGATTAAACCAATATTGGGCCCTTCTGGTGTTTCAATTGGACATACACGCCCATAATGGGTCGGGTGCACATCGCGCACTTCAAAACCGGCGCGCTCGCGTGTCAACCCGCCTGGCCCCAATGCGGATATACGCCTTTTATGGGTAATTTCAGACAGTGGGTTAGTCTGATCCATAAACTGAGATAATTGACTCGACCCAAAAAACTCACGTATGGCAGAAGATACCGGCTTGGCATTAATAAAATCATGAGGCATCAGATTTTCTGATTCAGCTTGACTCAGACGTTCTTTAACCGCCTTTTCAACACGAGCCAAACCCGCTCTAAACTGATTTTCCGCCAATTCGCCCACTGAACGAACGCGACGATTACCCAAATGATCGATGTCATCGATTTCTCCTCTGCCATTCCGTAACTCAACCAGTATCTTGATGACATCGATAATATCTTCATTTGACAACGTGGCAGAACCTGTCAATTCCTCACGTCCTACACGCCGATTGAACTTCATCCGACCGACGACAGATAAATCATAGCGCTCTGATGAATAAAAAAGCCCGTTAAACAAAGTCAATACGGCATCCTCAGTTGGAGGCTCGCCTGGGCGCATCATCCGATAAATGGCTACCTGAGCAGACATTTGATCGGTACTTTCATCCATCCTCAGTGTTTGTGAAATATAAGGTCCGTAATTAAGATCATTTACAAAAAGAGTACTGATTTCAAAATCTTTATTTTGAGTTTGCTTGATTTTCTCAAGTAAAGTTTCGTTAATTTCGCTATTAGCCGTAGCGACAATTTCTCCGGTTTCCTTATCTACAATATCCTCAGCCAGAATTTTTCCCAGCAAAAATTCTTCCGGCACAGGAATTTTAGTAAGGTCCGCCTGACGCAGATCACGAACATGCTTGGCTGTTATCCGTTTGTCTTTTTGTACAAAGACTGTGCCGTCCTCAGAAACGATATCGAAGCTGGCCAGTTCTCCGCGCAAACGTTCAGGCACAAGATGAAATAAAATCTTGTTCTTCGCAAGAGTAAAATGATCAAACTCAAAGAAGTCAGCAAGAATTTGCGCGGAAGAATAACCCATTGCTTTTAAGAGGGTTGTAACCGGCATCTTACGACGACGATCTATCCGGAAATAGACATAATCTTTGGGGTCAAATTCAAAATCCAACCAGGAACCGCGATAGGGAATAATTCGGGCGGAAAACAGTAACTTGCCAGATGAATGAGTTTTGCCGCGATCATGCTCAAAAAATACCCCGGGCGAACGATGCAGTTGCGAAACGATGACACGCTCCGTCCCGTTAACAATAAAAGAGCCTGTTTCAGTCATGAGAGGAATTTCTCCCATATACACTTCCTGCTCCTTAACTTCCTTGACCGTTGGTTTGGACGCTTCTTTATCCATAATAGTCAGTCTAACTCTGGCGCGTAATGGAGAAGCATAGGTCAATCCTCGTTGCTGACACTCCTTGACATCAAACACCGGCGTGCCAAGCATATAGTTTATGAAATCAAGACGAGCATTATTGGAGTGACTTTCAATTGGAAAAACAGCGTTAAACGCCGCTTGTAATCCCTGATTTTTCCGCTTACCTGGTGCTACATCCGCTTGCAAAAAATCAGCGTAAGATTGTATCTGGGTGGCAAGGAGAAATGGAAATGGTAGAATACTGGTACGTTTAGCGAAACTTTTCCGGATACGTTTTTTCTCGGCAAACGAATAACTCATTAAATCACTCCGTGCGCTAAAGATATAATCGGGATTAGAGGCAGTTTATTTGATATAAAGCAGATGTCTGAACAAAGTTACAGCTTTAAACTTATATAGCAACGATGCGTAAGCCAAGAAATAAATACTCGCCCAAACAACTCTCAGACTATAGGCCTGATACTTAAAGATCAAAAAACTTAATGCAGATCAGCAGACAGGTTCAAAAAGAAATATCAGAAGTCCCAATCAATAACCTGCTGATATATGACCTCGTTTACAAACACTATTTTGCTATCGCCATATGAGATAAGGGCTGATGATACAATCAGTATCTATCAGCCCGATTACTCGTACAGTTAATTACTTAACTTCACAAGCAGCACCAGCTTCAGTCAACTGTTTTCTGAGTGCTTCTGCATCATCTTTAGAAACACCCTCCTTGACTGCTTTCGGAGCACTATCAACCAAATCTTTAGCTTCCTTCAGACCTAAACCAGTTACTGCTCTAACAACCTTAATAACGTTGACCTTATTATCACCGGCCGAAGTCAAAATCACAGAAAATTCTGTTTGTTCTTCAGCAGCTGCGGCTGCCGCAGCTGGAGCCGCAGCAACAGCAACCGGCGCTGCTGCCGACACACCAAATTTTTCTTCCAGTTCCTTGATCAATTCAGACAATTCCAGAACCGTCATATTAGCGATAGATTCTAAAATTTCCCCTTTAGCTATAGCCATTTATTTCTCCTGATATAAATTAAATTCAGATTAATCTGATACGAGTTGCTTTAGATTGTTCACAATCTCAGCTTTTAACTACTTTTATCACGCACTGCAGCAAGTCCACGTACAAACCTTGACGGAACCTCATTAAGTGTTCTGACAAATTTTGCAACAGGTGCTTGTAAAGTACCCAAGAATTTAGATAACAATTCATCCCTGCTTGGTAGTGCCGCAAGCGCTGCTACATCCTTACCGGACATTACTGTCCCGGCCATAGCACCAGCTTTAATTATGAAATGATCATTACCTTTAGCAAAATCATGAAGAGTCTTCGCAGTGATTACAGGATCGCTGCCAATCCCGTAAGCAAGTGGCCCAACCATTGCCTCTGCCAAACCAGAGAAAGGAGTATCAGCAACTGCGCGTCTTACAAATGTGTTTTTAATAACTCGAAAATAAATACCAGATTCTCGTGCCTTAACTCGCAATTGAGTAAATTGCTCTACACTCAATCCACGATATTCAGCAATAACGATAGTCTGAGCTTTTGCGATTTGATCACTAACCTCAGCTACAATTGCTTTCTTTTCCTCGAGATTATGACTCAAAAGATATCTCCATTTAAAATTCAACAAAAAACTATTATTACTTAGTCGTAACAATATATTTCTTATTTGAAAACGGCGACCTGAATCAGGAGAAATTTCTCTCTACCTGCTTATGGGCACACCATCTGCGCTGGGCACAACTCTGGAAAAACAACCATAAATACTACAATAGCTGTTTTTCATGATTTATGGATATTAACTATACGGTTAATACTTTGTCAGTTAACTATCCCAAGCTTTTTCTGCCTCCTAAAAACCATCACGGCTTTATTCAGCAAGCTTATAACCATTCCTGTATTGCAATTAAGTTTCTATATGACAACAATAAAATTACTATTCTCATACAAAAACCCCAGCGGTCTTTGACAATCTGCTGACTAGCTTAGCAGCAGCCCAAAGCTTTCTATACAACAACCAGCAAATTACCCCAGCACTGTCTGATCAACACGCACCCCTACACCCATAGTGCTCGAAACAGCCATTTTACGTAAATAAACACCTTTTGACGCTGCAGGTTTCGATTTATTCAGTGCATCAACCAATGCCACAACATTTTCTTTCAAAGCATCCACGCTAAACGAAGCTCTACCTACAGTACAGTGTATGATACCTGCCTTGTCCGCTCTGAATTGAACCTGACCAGCCTTGGCATTTTTAACAGCATTAGCTACGTCAAGTGTTACTGTACCTACTTTTGGATTCGGCATTAAACCTCTTGGACCAAGTATTTGTCCCAATTGACCTACTATTCGCATCGAATCAGGACTTGCTATTGCCAAGTCAAAATTAATCTCATTTGATTTAATTTGCTCAGCAAGATCCTCAAGCCCTACAATATCTGCACCTGCATCCAAAGCTTCTTTAGCTTTATCACCTTGCGCAAAAACCGCCACTCTCACAGTTTTACCTGTTCCCGATGGCAATACTACTGCACCGCGAACTACTTGATCCGATTTACGGACATCTATGCCGAGATTAATTGCGATATCAATTGATTCATCAAACTTGGCTGTAGATGTTTCCTTCACCAAAGCCAAGGCATCTGCTAGAGAATACAGACGATTACGATCAATTTTTTGAGTAATTTCTTTATAACGTCTTGAAGATCTCGCCATATTATATTCCCTCCACCTCAACACCCATGCTTCTCGCGCTACCCGCAATCGTCCGGACAGCTGCATCCATATCCGCTGCAGTAAGATCTGCCATTTTAATTTTGACAATTTCTTCTACCTGACTCCGAGTCAATTTACCCACCTTATCCACATGAGGCTGAGCACTACCTTTTCCTAAACCTGCCAATTTTTTAATCAAAACAGATGCAGGAGTCGTCTTTAAAACAAATGTAAAACTTTTATCCGCATATGCCGTAATAACTACAGGCACAGGCAACCCAGGTTCCATTTTCTGAGTAGCCGCATTGAAAGCCTTACAGAATTCCATGATATTCAATTGACGCTGCCCAAGCGCAGGCCCGACCGGAGGACTTGGATTAGCCTTTCCTGCCGGAATTTGAAGTTTTATATACCCTATTATCTTTTTTGCCAAAATATTCTCCCTCTTGGGTTCAAGCGGATATTAATTAATATCCTCCCCTTTTCTATTCCAAGTTACTAAAACTTCATCTATTTATATTTTATCAACCTGATGAAAATCCAGTTCGACAGGCGTAGGTCGCCCAAAAATAGATACAGACACTCTTAATTTATTCTTATCGTAATTAACTTCTTCAACACTTCCATGAAAATCAGTAAAGGGCCCTTCTTTAACGCGCACAGCCTCTCCTGCTTCAAAAATCACCTTCGGTTTAGGCTTCTCTACCCCTTCCCTTACCTGATTAAATATACTTTCTATTTCTTTACGGCTGATTGGAACAGGTTGCATAGATGTACCTCCTACAAAACCTGTTACTTTTGGCGTACCCTTAACCAAATGCCAAGTTTCATCAGTCATTTCCATTTCTATCAATATATAGCTTGGAAAAAACTTTCTTTCACTTATATTTTTCTGTCCGCTCTTAACCTCTACTACTTCCTCAACAGGAATCAGTATTTCACCAAACTTATCCTCAAATTTGTGCAATACGATCCGATCTTCCAGCGTCCTCTTTACACTCTTTTCAAAACCTGAATAAGTATGAACAGCGTACCATTTTTTACTCATATTCCTCCCGGAACACTTTCATCCTTCCTGATCCATTACATATTTAACGATCGCCATCAAGCCTGAATCCACAATCCACAAAAAGAATGCCATTGTTATAACAA
>JACTML010000159.1 GCA_014584635.1 Nitrosomonas eutropha
TGTTCACTACCTCACTGTAGGGCATTGCAGCGTTAAAACTGAACTCAATGCTCACATACTTTCAGGTATGTTCCGCTTTTTTGTTCAGTTTTGTCATGTACGGTTTCCCTTGAATGAAACCTTGAATAGATTCCTGATTCTGAAAAGAATAAAAAACCACCGACTAAAGCCGGTGGTTTTAACTTTGTGCCGGGCAACAAAAATCAGGTTTGCAGTGCGGTGCGCATAGATTTGGCACAATCCACCATTTTCTGCAATGCAGTTTGCGTTTCCGGCCAGTTGCGTGTTTTCAGGCCACAATCCGGGTTGACCCATAACAAGGTTGGATCACCACAATCCGGGTTGACCCATAACAAGGTTGGATCAATATGGTGTGATGCCTTTTTTAACAATTCCAGCATCTCCGAGGTATCCGGCACACGTGGAGAGTGAATGTCATATACACCGGGGCCGATTTCATTTGGATAAGAGAACTTAACAAAGGCATCCAGCAGTTCCATACGAGAGCGTGATGTTTCAATCGTGATGACATCAGCATCCAGTTCGGCAATGGCCGGCAGAATATCGTGAAATTCGGAATAGCACATATGGGTATGAATTTGAGTTTCATCCTTCACCCCTGAGCTGGCAACCCGGAATGCTTTGACTGCCCAATCCAGATAATGCTGCCAATCCCGTTTTCTAAGTGGCAGCCCTTCGCGAAACGCCGGTTCATCAATCTGGATCATACCGATCCCGGCTTTTTCCAGATCAGTAACTTCATCCCGGATAGCCAATGCCAATTGCAATGCAGTATCTGAACGCGGTTGATCGTCGCGTACAAATGACCAGAACAGCATGGTGACCGGACCAGTCAGCATTCCCTTGACAGGTTTTTCGGTCAGGCTCTGGGCATATGCAATCCAATCGACTGTCATAGCGTCAGGACGGTAGACATCGCCATATAAAACAGGAGGTTTAACGCAACGTGAACCATAGCTTTGTACCCAGCCATTTTCAGTGAAAGCATAGCCCCACAGCTGTTCGCCAAAGTATTCCACCATGTCGTTGCGTTCTGGTTCACCATGAACCAGTACATCCAACCCGATGGCTTCCTGTTTGCGGATAACTTCGCTGATTTCCTTACGCATGGCGGACAGGTATTCGAGGTGGCTGAGCTCATTTTTTCTGAATGCTGCACGCGCCTGGCGAATGGCAGTTGTTTGCGGAAAGGAGCCAATAGTAGTGGTGGGTAATAAAGGCAGATTGAAGCGCTGTTGTTGCTGCTGTTTGCGAGTAGCAAAGGGGTGTGCGCGCTGGCTGTCGTGCTCGGTTAAATGGCTGATCCTGTGATGAACCACCGGGTTATGAATGCGACAGGATGTTTTTCTCGATTGGCTGGCTTGGTCGGAAACAGTAAGCGCTTCCTGAATTGACTCCTTGCCATGTTTAAGTCCGCGTCCGAGCGTGGCGATTTCTTCCAGTTTCTGGGCGGAAAAAGCCAGCCAGTTTTTAATTTCCGGATCCAGCTTGGTTTCCAGTGATAAATCTACCGGACAATGCAACAAAGAACAGCTTGGAGCAATCCACAGATTTCCCGCAAAACGGGATGCCGCTTGCGACAGTATTTCCAGCTTTTGTGACAGATCGGCGCGCCAGATGTTGCGTCCGTCAACACAACCGAGGGACAAGGTTTTTCCCGATAAATTCCCGGTAAGGAATGATTCAAGCTGTTCCGGAGCGCTGCTTAAATCAATATGCAAACCTTCTACTGGCAGATTCTCGAGTAGTGAGATATGGTGATCAACTGCACCGAAGTAGGTGGTGAGCAGCAGATGGCAACCTGTATTGCTCAGAGAGCGATAGGCTTCTGTAAAACCATCCAGCCAGGGTTGCGCGAGATCGAGCGCAAGAATGGGTTCGTCAATTTGTACCCATTCCACACCCAGTGCAGCAATTTTTTGCAGAATCTCACGGTAAACTGGCAGCAGACGGGGAAGTAAATCTAACCGCTGAAAGTCTGTTACGGTTTCCTTACCCAGATACAGATAGGTAAGCGGGCCCACCAGAACGGCTTTTGCAGTAATTCCCAGCGCTTTGGCTTCTGCAATTTCCTGAAATAACCGGTCAGATGCCAGATGAAACTGAGTGGTGTGATCAAATTCCGGAACAATATAATGGTAGTTGGTGTTGAACCATTTGGTCATTTCCATGGCAGGCTGATCATCTGTGCCGCGCGCCATGGCAAAATACAGATCGGACGAAACCGGGCCGCCTGTATGTCCGAAACGTTGTGGAATAGCACCAAGCAGGGCAGTCATGTCAAGAATGTGGTCGTACAGAGCAAAATCTCCTGCCGGAATAAGATCAATTCCGGTCTTTTGCTGTAACAGCCAGTTGTTGGTACGAATTTCACGTGCCGAAGCCAATAGTTGTTCGGCACCACTTTGCCCTTTCCAGTAAGTTTCAAGTGCTTTTTTTAATTCACGCTGCGCCCCGATTCGCGGAAAACCGAGATTATGTGTCTGTATTTTCATGATGCCTTTTCCACATGATCGAAAAACCATCATTGTGTGGAATACGCTATGATGAATCAAATGAAATTTTTTATATAAAATCGTGAATAATTTTCATATATGCTTGAACTGCGGCATCTTCGTACATTAATTGCGCTGGATGAAACCGGCAGCATTTCTCTGGCGGCACAACGCGTGCACTTGACTCAATCAGCGCTATCGCATCAGATCAGAGCATTGCAGGAATATTATCAACTGCCGATTATTCAGCGCAGTGGTCATGTGGTGCGATTGACCGATGCGGGCAAGCGTCTGGTGAAATTGGCGGAAAAGGTGCTGGGTGAAGTTCAGTCAACAGAGCGGGATCTGGCAAAAATATCGCAACAGGCCGCCGGAAATCTGCGAATCGTACTGGAATGCCACACCTGTTTCGATTGGCTGATGCCAATCATGGATAACTTTCGACAGCATTGGCCGGAAGTGGAACTCGATTTGGTTTCGGGTTTCCACAGCGATCCTGTTGCGTTGTTGCGGCAAGGGGCTGCAGATGTGGTCATTGGCTCGGAGAACAAGCCGCAACAGGGGATTGTTCATTTTCCATTGTTTCGTTTTGAGATTCTGGCTGTCCTGGCGCCAGGACATGCGCTCGGAAGCAAGAAAGTGCTGGAAGCAGATGATTTTACACAGGATGTACTGATTACCTATCCTGTTCCGGAGGAGCGAATTGACCTGATTCGGCAGGTATTGATGCCCGCAGGTGTCAGTTGGCAGCGGCGTACCACTGAGCTGACCGTCGCTATTCTGCAACTGGTGGCAAGCCGGCGGGGAATCGCTGCTCTGCCAGGCTGGGGTATCAAAAACTATCTGGATTATGAATATGTGATTGCCCGACGCATCGGTGCAGAGGGCCTGTGGAGCGATCTGTACCTGTCGGTACGTGAGCAGGACGCTTCACTGCGCTACCTGCAGGATTTTCTGAAGACGATTGATCAGGTCTGTTTTGCCAGACTGGATGGAATCAGACCGTTGAGCGTGCAGGGAAGCCGCAAAAAGTTAAAAGAAAAGCGGAAAAAGTAAAAAGATTCAAAAAAAACGGGCAACCTCTTCCCGGATGAGGAAGGGTTGCCCGGTTAGCAAATTGCTGCAATCAGATCAATACGAGATCAGTGCAAGGTAACTGCTTCTTTTTCTTCACAGATGAGATTGGCGCAATAGTTTTCGTGAATACCATCCAGGAATTTCCACAATGCATCACACGCGCGACGAGTGGCTGCCAGTACTTCCGCCTGTTTTTCCGGCGTATCAGCAAATCGCTCAATAATTGCCCATTCAGCTTGTGAGTGGAAGATGTCGGCAGTTTGATGTACCGAGAAGAATTCATAATCTTTTGGATTGGTCATACCGTAAAACTTGGCCAGACCATCAATTTTGACTGCGGCGATATCAGGCACCTGAGATTCAAATGCATGTAATGCAGCCAGCCCGGCGTAAAAAGATTCATTCAGGCAAATATCACGGAAAGTTGAAACCAGATTTTCTGTTTCCGGTAATGCAGCAGCGTTTGCCAGGCTGGCATCATTGGCCCCCAGAGCAAAGGCAAATGCTTTCCACAGGGCAGGGTGATTTTTTTCACCATGCTCTTCATCAATCAGGTTTTTGAGAACTTCCTGACGTACACTGATATCTCCGCAATTTTCTTCATTATGAAAATGAGGTGTATTGAAATGTACCGCGCTGAGATAAGTGGGCTCAGCCAGCACGTTGTAGAAATACTGTTCGGCGTAATGTCGCAATTGTTCGCGGGTCAGCTTGCCTTCAGTCCAGGCAACATAGAAGGGATGTTGCAGCAAGTGTTTGTTTTGAATGATGGAATCAACTTGTTGTTTAAATATGCTTGTTGCCATAAAAGCTCCTGTTTAGAGTGAAATGAAATATGATGCACCGATAATCATCGTCAATTCAGTAAATGAAGTCAATTGTATACTGGCGAACTATGTTGCTTTTATACGCGGGATACGACACTACAATTACAAAACCTGCGCCGTAACACGATGATAGAATGATTCTTTTACAATAAAAATCAGAGAGTAAATACTATGTTTTCAAAGAGTATGACGATTGAGCAGGTTGATCCGGATTTATGGCAGGCGATCCTCGGAGAAGTACAACGCCAGGAAGATCATATTGAGCTGATCGCCTCGGAAAATTATGCCAGCCCGGCTGTTTTGCAGGCACAAGGTACTGTGCTGACCAATAAGTACGCTGAAGGATATCCGGGCAAACGTTACTACGGCGGGTGTAAACATGTGGATATTGTCGAGCAACTGGCGATTGATCGTCTGAGAGCGCTGTTCAATGCCGAGTATGTAAATGTGCAGCCACATTCCGGTTCCCAGGCTAATGCTGCTGTCTATTTATCGGCACTAAAGCCGGGCGATACGCTTTTGGGGATGTCGCTGGCTCACGGAGGTCACTTGACGCATGGGGCTTCCGTCAATATGAGTGGCAAGATATTCAATTCAATTGCTTACGGTCTTGATCCCGCAACTGAAGAAATCGATTATGCAGAGCTGGAGCGGCTTGCACATGAACATAAGCCGCGCATGATTGTTGCAGGCGCTTCTTCCTACGCGCGTGTGATTGACTGGCAGGCTTTTCGCAAGATTGCGGATAGTGTAGGCGCCTATCTGTTTGTGGATATGGCGCATTATGCAGGGCTGATCGCAGCAGGTTACTACCCCAATCCGGTAGGTATAGCTGATTTCGTGACCAGCACCACGCATAAAACATTACGCGGGCCGCGTGGCGGCGTGATTATGGCCAGGCCGGAACACGAAAAAGCACTTAATTCAGCTGTTTTTCCGCAAACGCAAGGCGGGCCGCTGATGCATGTGATTGCGGCCAAGGCGGTTGCATTCAAAGAGGCTTCCACGCAGGCGTTCAAGGATTATCAGAAGCAGGTTATTGAGAATGCACGAGTGATGGCGAGAGTATTACAGCAGCGTGGTTTAAGAATTGTCTCCGGCCGTACTGACTGTCATATGTTTCTGGTTGATTTGCGCGCCAAGAATCTGACCGGGAGAGAAGCAGAAGCTGCTTTGGAAGCTGCTCATATTACTGTCAATAAAAATGCGATTCCCAATGATCCTCAAAAACCGTTTGTAACCAGCGGGGTGCGGATTGGTACACCGGCGATTACTACGCGCGGATTTAAGGAGCTTGAATCGGAACAGCTTGCAAATCTGGTGGCCGATGTGCTGGAAGCCCCAACCAATGAAGCGGTACTGGATCAGGTTGCCAGAAACGCCCAGGCTTTATGTGCAAAATTTCCCGTATATGGAAACTGATTGTTTTTCCTTGACAAATACCAGGTTTCTGCACTGATATCAGCTGCAGTCATCTGGCCAGATTTGGAGTGATACAGTAATGCGATGTCCTTTTTGCGGAGCTGAAGATACCAGCGTAGTTGATTCGCGCGTCAGCGAGGAAGGTTCCCGGATCAGACGCAGACGGCAATGCACAGCTTGCGGAAAACGTTTCACAACCTATGAAACAGTCGAAGTCCGTTTTCCGCAGGTTATCAAGCAGGGAGGGAATCGCGTTGAGTTCAACCGGGAGAAGCTCTATACCAGCTTTGCCCGGGCATTGCATAAACGCCCGGTTCCGGTTGGTCAGGTAGATGCTGCGATAGAACGTATTCTGCAGAAATTACTGGGAAGCGGAGCGCAGGAGATTTCATCGCGCACAATTGGTGAATGGGTAATGCAGGAGCTGTATAAACTGGATAAGGTAGCCTACATCCGCTTTGCTTCAGTCTACAGAAGTTTTGAAGATGTAGGCGATTTCCAGGAGGTCATCAGGGAAGTACAAGCCTTCCCGTCAAGCCCGGATGACGAGCCATCAGACTGACAGCAGCCCGTACTGCTTTTGGAAGAATTACCAGTTATCCAGAATGGTTTTGCGTTGCATCGGATCAAGTTCTGCGATTTCCGGGTTGGCATAGTAGGAATCCCCCACAATGCTGTGCGTGGATACTTCGGCGAAGATAGCGCCCGATAGGGTGGAGAAGTCGTGCATGGTATTTCGCTGAACCAGCAGTTTATCCCCCGGTTTCAGATGTACTGCTTCCTGTTCCGGCAAGTTGACAGTCAGATCTCCCCATAACATACAGAAAGTTTCTTCTTTTTGTTTGTGCATATGCGGCGGATGTTTTTGCCCGGGCAGCATGATCAGTACTTTGTAACAATATTCGCGATTGATCAGATTAATCAGAATGCATCCTGTTTCCCGGAATCGTTCCAGACCATAATGGTGCGAAATTTCAACGGTATAATCTTCGCCCAACGCTATACCCGATTCGTACAGCTGTCCCTTGGCGTCATGCAGAATTCCCCTGATCAGACGCATCGTATCCTGCCTGGGGGGTTCGAATACAGCGGTGTTAACCGCGTAGTCGCGCGAAGCAACAAATTGTGCACGTAACTGGCCGAATTCTCCACTGGTAAGTTGTCCCTCCGAACGGGGCATTGCAAAATATACGTCTTCAGGCGTAATTTTTTCACCTTTACGAATGGCCCGTTTAACGAACACGCCGCGCTGCAGTTCGCGTAAGGCATCCGTTTCGTTTTGCGTGACATGTTTTTCTTCATTTTCTCCGCAAATAGCACGCATCCGCTCGGCTGCTGCAATCCAGTTATCAGCCTGTTTGGCGTCAAGTGAGTAGGCATTGAGCTTTATTTCCGGAGTTGCCACCCCCACGTGACGTTCAAGCAGGTGTGCTCCCTTGGCGATAGCAGCCATGGTTACCTCGTTATTATCCGGCGCTTCGTGCCCGGAATATCCCGTCAGAACGTATGGATAACGGCGCATGATTTTGCTGAGAAAATTCATGTGAATATGTTCATCCGGAGTCGGGTAGAGCGATACACAGTGCATCAGCGCAAAAGCCGGAACACGTTTGTGCAGATGGCTGACCAGGTTGTCAATATCATAAATACCCAATCCGCCTGTTGAGGCGATAACCGGTTTTTTGGCGTTGATCATAGCCGAAATCAGCGGCCAGTCAGTTGCTGAACAACTGGCGAGCTTCAGTACTTGAACATTCAGCGCCTGACAGGTCTGAACAGATTGCTCGTCGAATGGCGTGGCGACAGTAAGAAGCCCGTGATCACGAATAGCGTTTATCAGCTGACGGAATTCATCCATGCTCAAGCGGGTGCTTTCAAAGCGACCGATATGCTTGACATCGGTGCGTCCTTTGTAATCCGGATGTATAAAAGTATCCAGGTCACGCAACTGCAGTTTGACCGCAGCCTTGATCTGATGTTTGCGGGCTATTTGGGCGACCATTTCAATTATTTTCAGGCCATGCGCCACACTGCCCTGGTGGTTGTTGGCCATTTCGAAAATATATAGCTGATCCAGTAATGTTTCCATAGTTACCTTTATTGAGCTTGGATATATAAATCGACTGATTTTCTCGATGTTTTGCAGTAAGTCGTCTGAACAGTATCCTGTTTAGTTTCGCTTTATGTCGTAAGCATTAACAGTGTTGCAATGCTTCTTCTATCGTAATGAAACGGTCATCAATATAAAAATCTGCCGCAGGTTTGCCAAATTGCAGGATATGATGATGTACGCCCCATTGGATCATCTGATTACGTGTGGTAGCTTGCCAGTCTATGCCTGTAGCTGATCCGCGTGCGGTAAACAGGATAATTCTATGGCCGGCCGCATACAGATTATTGATGATATTTATATTTTCAGATATTGGCTGGCAGCGGGAATAATCATTGTCTGGTACCAGGGTTGCCAGTACGCCATCAATATCCACTACAAATGTCCTGTATTTATTTTCAGCACCCTCTTGCGGAGAAAGCGCCAAAGTGGCGTTTTTCTTTGCATCAGCGAGCAATAGCGATTCCGCCAAAGCAAGATCGGCTTCTGTATCAATGCTTAGCATCGGTTCATCAATGACAACCGCGCCGCTGTTCGTTCCCAGTAATGCCGATTGCTCAAGCAGGCAGGAGCGTGTCAACGCGTAGGCTGCACCATTACGATGATAAACAGCATCAAGCTGCTGACGGGCTATGATTTTGCTGCCGCGCTGATCCCATAAATCCAGTTTTCCCTGGTCATTGAGTACCAGCTGTTTAAGCGGATGGTATTTTAGGTCCGTTGGACTGACCGTCCAGACTGCATCGAAATTTTCTTCAACCAGCTTCCGAACGGTCGCCGTGACATGCTCTGCCCGACGCAATGGCGAAGTTGGCTGCAACATGACAATGATGTCGTATTTGCAGCCGTCAGCTTTTTCGGTGGCATGCAAGGCATGCTGCAGTACCGGAATATCACCGATACGATCTCCGGAAAGCTCAGCAGGTCGACGAAAGGGCGCAGCCAGACCGGCGCTTTCGGCGGCCTGAACGATGGCTTCGTGATCGGTTGAGACGACAGCACGATCAACCCATTCCAAGGTACGTACCAGTTGTCCAGTATGTTTGATAAGTGAAGCGCCGGCAATTTCACGAAGATTTTTCAGCGGAATTCCCTTGCTGCCTCCGCGAGCAGGTACAACTACTAATACGGTTTTTTGTGCATACATCAGTAACAGGAATTATTGCAAGGCATCGTAGCCATAAGGTTGGTTGTAGTCAATTTTCACGGTTCGTCCGGTTTCGTGTGAACGAATGGCTGCGGCGATAACCAGCATCGTTTCCATGCCACATTCCAGTGAAATGGGTGAGATCTGATCCGGATTGGCAAGCAGTGTGCCGATATGTGCAACCTCCGGCTGAAAATCATCCGGCCTGTTTTTTTCAAAAGTCTGATGACGTTCCGGTTCACCTTGCAAGCGCAATCTGACAGCATCTGCTCCCGGTTTGATGTTGATATACCAGTCCAGATAACCGTTTTCACCCTGTAAACGTAATTGCTTGTCAGCAGGTTCTGTTATCACATCCTGAACCAGCAGACCGGTTAGCCCGCTTTCAGTACGCAGATTGAGTTGCGCCAATCGATCATAGTGCGCGCCACGCTCTTTTACCATATCCAGCATGGCCGAGACTTCAGTAATGCGGCCATGCCCGCTGAGACGGGCAAAGTGCTGCCAAATGGCTAATCCATGAGAATGTTCACCTAATGCTCCACCTCCTCGCTCGGTATAACCGAGATAAGTATCTTCCGGACCGGAAATCCAGGGATGTGCCCTGAAAATACCTTGCCAGTGCTCACGAATCTGGGCGTGGATGGTGAGTATGTTTCCCAGCGCACCTGTTTGCAGCCATTGTTCGGCAAGCAGCGTGTTGGGCGTCAATGTGTGGTTATAGCCCACCAGGACCTGTACGCCTGTCTGTTTGGCCAGTGTGTGCAGTTGCTCACAGCCGGACAGTGAAGGAGGACATAGCGGTTTTTCGATCAGCAACAGTCTGGGTGGATTCTGTCGCAGGATGTCAAGCGCGATGTTGATGTGGGTATCAGGCGGCGTGCCGATCATGACAACATCAAAACGCTCTCCAACTGTGTCTTTCGGATGTGCGAGACGAATGGAATCATCCCACTGACCATAACGGGCCGGGTAAATCTCGTCGCGTGTACGCTGTAACGCAGCCGGATCCGTATCGCACAAGACAACTTCCCAGTTTTGCTGATGGCATCCATGGGCGAGATGATTGCCGATTGATCCTGCGCCGATGATTTTTACCTTGATGTTCATGATTGTTCAGCTATCGGTTTTTGAAATTCCTGATATGTCAAATGAAAATGGAAAGATCAGTGCTGTTGTTTTGATCAGTTCCATGTGCAAGTATTTTGGGGAATGAATGAACGCCATTGGCATATGAAAAAAGCCAATTTTACAGAGAAGCGAGTTTATATTCCATCTTCATCAGGCAAAAGTATTATTTTTGCAAATTTTCTTTTTCCCACCTGGGCAATGACGGTGGTACTGACTGCGACAGTTTGCGTTTTGCTGACAACTTTATTACCGTCCAGTTTGACACCACCCTGTTCGATCATGCGCAGAGCTTCACTGGTACTGGCTGTCAGGCCGGATTGCTTAAGCAGCTGGGGCAAAGCCAGTTCTGTTCCCTGAATATACAATTTTTTTTCCGGGAGATCGTCTGGAAGCGTTCCCTTGCTAAAACGTGCTTCAAAATCTTGTGTGGCTTCAATAGCAGCTGTTCGACTGTGAAAGCGGGTCACGATTTCC
>JACTML010000172.1 GCA_014584635.1 Nitrosomonas eutropha
GTTACCAAAAGTTTTGGCATTTAACCCATGCTCGCGACAGTAAGCCCTTTGTGATAAACCGCTCTCCCGCCAGGCTGCTATATGCTTGCGTTTGTGTAGCGCTAATCCCATTCATTACTCCCTTGAAATAAAACCAGAAGTCATAATGAACCAAACCACCACTAAAATTTAGATGGACGCGCTGGACGGTTACTACCAATCAGCAATAGTGTAAAGTTATCCGATGAACATAAGTGCTGTATTACCCATCCAATTACCGGATTTTTTGATACAAGCAAATAACGAAGCGCGTGTACTGGATAAACCTGAAGCGCGTATGCGTTATGTGCTTGAACTGATGCGCATGAACATGACTGCAGAAGGCGGGCCATTTGCTGCAGCAGTATTTGAACGCGACTTGAACGCGACAGTGGTTTGCTGATTGCTGCCGGCGCTAATCGGGTAGTCGCAAGCCACTGTTCCAGTGCACATGCTGAGATACTCGCGTTATCGCTCGCACAGGTAAAGCTGAACAATCACGACTTGGGTGCCGCTGGCCTGCCTGCCTATGAGCTGGTTACCAGTGCTGAGCCGTGCGTAATGTGCTTTGGCGCAGTAATCTGGTCCGGTGTGCGAAATCTGGTTTGTGCCGCGCGGGGTGAAGACGTGGAAACAATCGGTTTCGACGAAGGCCCGCGTCCGGAAAACTGGATCAGCGAACTGGAAACACGCGGAATCACCGTGACAACCGATCTGCTACGCGATGCGGCCCGCAAACTGCTGCACGACTACAGCGCATGCGACGGCATGATTTACAACGCGCGCTGCGGAATACACAAATAAGCAGCATGCAAATTCATGCGGAAAGCAGCGAAGCATCACAATAACTGATCAATCCGCTCACGCACCCAGCCAAAACCCAAGTGTTCCTGTTCCAGCCTTAATCCTTTACGGATACGGTTATCGCGTAAATCATCGTACAAATTTGCTTCTTCCGGAGTCAGTCGAAGCAGATCATAGCTCAGCGGTTTGTCTTCGTACCCCCAGAAAGCACGATGCGCTTCTAATGTGGCCCGATCCATCAGCAGGGAAACAGTATGAGGAAAATGACTGCGCAACTGGTCAAGAATGGCAAAGCCATGGGTATCAATATCTCCCCAGTAATAAATGGCGCAACGCTCCAGCCAGAGCGCCCGGGCAAGCGCCTCCCAGCCATAACCGGAACCAAAGATTGCCATGGCAGCCGGGATATCGGGCAAGGTCAAAAAGTTGATTTCGTTTTCGGTAATGAACACATGTTGTACGTTAACAGCAAGCCGACTGAAGCTGTCAGCATCCAGCGCAACATCTGGGCGAGACAGACCATCGATCAGCCGGATTTGCGGATCCAGTGGTCGAAAACGAATATGTACCGGCTTTTCCAGAAAACCGTAGCGCGCAGCAAACCGGGCAATACCTGTCTGGCCGGGATCCACATTGCCGGCCAGCAACACCAGATCAAGCAATTCAGCCAGTACGGTACGATGCGCTTCAATAAACTTGCTGTGTACGCCCGGCACATCCAGCTGACGCAGATAGATTGCCGGTCTGGGGTGACGGACGATCCAATCCACTATCGCCAGTAAACGCGACCATTCCGCCGCCAGCATCAATGCCTGCAAGGGCCGTTTTTCCAACCAGGGCAACAGGAGTGGATGTTGCTGTCGCGTTATTTCAAGCAGCCGGGAAAATCGTTGCCAATCACTTCGTTTATCAAGCCAGTTCAGCGCATCATCGATTGAATCAATCCAGACGCTAGCGGGCAGTTTTTGCGAACCTTGTACCCGATGGTGAACTTCTCGCCATTCTACACGCAGGTAATTAACACGAGTCAGCTCGGCAACCCATATGCGGACAGCATCAAACTGTCCGGTAATATCTGCCGAGCTCGGTGATTTAAGTGTCAGGCGCAGGGGAAAGCGTATATTGCCCGTGACAACATCGCGCAGTAACTCACCACGTTCCCATAATCGTGTTAATTGCACCCGCAAATCTTGCGGGCGTGTCCACATCATTGCGGTAATTCGCGGGCAACAGCAACCTGTTCCACTGCAACTGCTTTCCCTTTTTGTGCCTGATACGCTTCGATAGACAAATTACGCAAACGAGAAGCGCGCCCGCCTTCATTGTGGACAAAACCTACACTGGAGACAAAAGGTTCAATAATGTGAATCTTTTGCAGAGGTGTAACAATCAGCAACTGCAGATTAAGCTGTTGGAACAGCTGTAAACCATACTGCGCTGATTCATCTGAGCCACGTCCAAATGCCTCATCAATCACCACGAAACGGAAAGAACGCGAACGTACTGCGCCCCATTCCAGACCAAACTGATACGCCAGGCTGGCGGCAAGAATGGTATAAGCCAGCTTTTCCTTCTGCCCACCGGATTTACCGCCTGAATCTGAATAGTGCTCATACTCGCTGTTATCTTCACGCCAGCGTTCACTGGCTGCAAATAAAAACCAGTTACGCACATCTGTTACCTTGGCTGTCCAGCGTCGATCCTGTTCCGATAATCCCTCCCGGCCACGAAACCGGTCAATAATCGCCTTAACCTGCAGGAATTTGGCTTCGGAGTACTGCGCATCATCCGATCCTGTCACAGCACCTTCGGTACAAATACGCAATTCCTGCTGAAAATCGCGAATTTCCGCATCCGGGCTGATCTGTAATTCCAGCACAATATAGCGCCCCGGATTGTAGTCAATCTCGCCCAGCGACCGGTTGATGTGAACAATACGCTCCTTAATGGTTTCACGTTCACGTGCCAGCTGAGCATTGAAATTGGCAATCTCGTTAATGGTATTGACGTTCAGCAGCTCCTTGAATCGGGCAACAAAACGTGGCAAATCATCCCGGTTCAATTGATCGAGCAGATTCTTATACTCAAATGCCGCTTCCAGACTGGCATCGATCTCGGCAGTTTCAAGCTTGAAGATGTCCTTGAATGAAGCCATCATCTTGATGATTTTTTCAGCCATACGCTTGGCTTTCCCATCCTCACTATCAATCTCTCCCTGCAGCCAGGCGCGTACATCCTGTTCACGGTTATCGCAAGATTCCACGGATAATTGATGCTCACCCAATGCCTCGATACGCATATTTTCAAGCGCAGCGACCAAAGCCGCATCGATAACCACTCCTTGCGCCAATATCATCGTCTGCACATGCAGCGCTTGCGCATCAGCAAGACGCTGTTCCACCTTAGCGCGATGATCCCGCGCGGCTTGCAGCTTCTCTTCGGTTTTTCCAAGTACTTGTTGCAACTCTCGCAAACGTTCATTCAACTGCTTGAGAATGTCAGAAGCCTGTTCCAGTTTTCGACGCTCATCTTCCAGCGCAGCAATCTCTGTTGCCACGCTAACCCAATCGAGCTCCTCAAAGTTTGTGAATTCCTCCAGCCGTGTTAACGCATCCAGTTGCACTTGCAATACTTTGCGTTCTGCATCAATCCCGGCGATCTGGCTGCCAACTTCGCCCAGATGAACTTCAAGCTGATGCTGTCTGGCTTCCAGCGCAGCAATTTTGGCATTGTTACTCCAGCCCAATACATAGCGGCTGCGATCATCGATACGATGACGATCATCCTTTTCATGCCGCCCACCCGGATCCTTGATTTGACCAGAACGGGTAATTGCGCGCGTTTCACGACGAAACTGTTCCTGTGTTACACAACAGGCCACATTAAACCGATGTGCCAGTTCACGTTCCAGCCAGTCGTAATAGAGAGAATCCGGCTTGATCGCGAGTTTGCTTACCAATGAATCGCGGCTTGGCTCCAGCAGGTCAGACGATTTGCGAACGCGCACATGAAAATAAACCAGACGGGCGCGCAAATGGTTACCATCCACCCATTCCGCCACTGCCTTATAGTGAATATCCGGCACCAGCAAGGATAATCCAAAGCCGCGCAACAGGCGCTCGATTGCACCCTCCCAGTCACGCTCCTCTTCCCGCACCTGGATCAATTCCCCGGCAAAGGGCATAGTGTCAGCTTCCAATCCCAACGCTGTACACAAGGCAGCGCGAATCCGGATTTGCTGATCATCAATATTACTGCGCCGATGTTTAAGGCTGACGATTTCAGCAATTAACAACTCGTGTTCCTGCTTGCCTTGACGTAAGGTCACTCCCAGCTCCATCAGCGTATTCTGTAAATCTGCATCCCGATTACGAACGTCTTCGCGCAAATTTCTGATGCACCCCTGCTGTGCAACAAAAGTGACTTCATCCGTAGCGGCGACCACTGCGCCATCCAGCACTGCGATCAGCTTCCGGTAACGTTCATCCCTGGTTTTGCGCTGATCACGACGCTGCTCCTTTTCACGAATATCCCGTGCCAACCGCTCCAGGCGATCTCCGCCGTTATCGTTAATTGCCTGTTTCAGTTCACCAACCTGATCGCTTTGCTCCGTGCGCACACCATCCAGCCGTTGTACCCGTGCATTCACCTTGTCCCATTCTTCCTGCAGCAAGCCCAGCTGTCGATCCAGCAGTTCCAGCTTCAGCTGACTGAAATAGCCACGCAGACTGTCACGACAGTGCCGCAGGTGAATCACTTTTGCCACCAGTTCATCATGTTGCTGGCAGTGCGCTACCAGAGGCGTAAGCAGCTCAACCTGTTGCTGCGCCTTGAGCACCGCCTGGTGTGCGCGATTGAGATCATCGGAATGGCTGATCAGCGCCTGAATACGTGGAACAATTTCAAATGGTTCCAGCATGTGACTGCGCACAAAATCGGTTAAATTTCCGACCGATTTCATTGATACCGTCTGATGAAACAATTCCAGTGCCTGATCATTCTCAATACCAAAACGGCGCCTGAACCAAGCAGCATAAGGTGGAAAACTGTCATACAACTCGGCACCCGATCCACGTAACCGTTTGCGCAGAGCTGTCATATCGGTACCAAAATTAGAAAAATCCGCCGTAATCGACAAATCGCGCTCCACTCCCAGAAAAAAACGAGCAGGCTGCCCCTGCACATCTTTCATCCAGAATACCTGTGCCAGTGTCACCGTTTGATCATAGCCCGCATTGTGGAATACACCGAGGATAACGGAATAGTTGTTATGGTCACGCAAGCTGACAGGTTTAGCCGTGCCGGTAACTTCATTGCGCTCGGATTTATAATGTCCCAGCACATAGGAACGCAAGGTACGTTCCCTGTTATCCGCGCCGGCCGCCTTGTTATAGGCCACCCGGTTGGCAGGAACCAGCAGGGTGGTAATGGCATCCACCAGCGTGGATTTTCCGGAGCCGATGTCGCCGGTAAGCAGTCCGTTTTTACCATCAAGCTGCAGCGTCCATACTCGGCCATCAAAAGTGCCCCAATTGAACACCTCCAGCCGGATCAGCCGAAATCCGGATAAAGTATCATCCGTTTCAAAATTCAGACTCAGGTTCTGCGCTTCATTCATCATCGTGATCCTCTCTGGCGGATACCGCATCCTGGGTCGTTCCTGACAAGGCAGACTGGTATTCCGCCAGCCGGGCATCAAATTCAGCCAGCCATTGCGCATCAACAAAAGCCTTGAGGATGCGTCGTACTTCAAAGCTATTCTCTCCCGCCGAACTCCCCCCAGCGGGTTTGAGCTTACGCAAAAATCCCAGCTCCACCACCTTGTTAACCGTGCTTTCGATCTGATCAATCAATCTGGCTTCGTTGGGTCCATCCGGCAGAAATACACGGACGAGCTCTACCATTTCATCACGGGACAGCACCAGACGCGTATCACCGCCTCCGGCATCGGATTCAGCCAGTTTTTTGCGCAATAAAGCCAGCAACAGGCTGACTGGAAATGATAACGGACGCCGCACAATCAACCGGGGCAAACGTGAGGGCGAATTACCTTCATCCAGCTTCGTACGGCTTTTCAGAAAAGCATAGCCTTCGGCCTCGTCCAGCACCAGATCCAGATCAAGTATCGCCACATAGTCGCGAACACGCGCCTGCAGATTCAATAACATCGCCCATTGACGCTCATCCTGCTCGCGATACTGAACCCCTTTGAGCAGCCCGATCAGCAGCACTGACAGATCCGGTTCCTCAACCGGCGCTGTATCGTCAGCGTCAAAATCTTCTTCCATCATCTTCTTGCTTTTCTCGAGTCGGATCGGTTATTTTTCGGACTGATGCATCAAGATAATTCGGGGTAATCGCGCGCACCGGCTGACAGGCTCACCGCTGTCTGTCCAGGATTCCCAGTAAACCGATTCCGGCGTATTTTCATCAACCACCGCATTGAAGTGATCACTCCCCAGCTGTAAATAGGCTACCAGTTCAGCCAGACCATGCTGCAAAGGCCGCGCAGCAATCAGTTCACACAGGGTGATCTGGGCTTTATTCTGCAAAGCATGGCGAATATGACGCGTTAATTGCGCCTTATCCACCACTACCTGCTCGAACAAAATGGCAGGATCAATATCCTCATCTCCTGCCTGCAGAACAAGATCGGCAATAACCGGCTTTACAGCGGGGGTAAACAAGGGACGTTCCATGATCAATTCAATATCGGCCTGTGCTCGTGCGATTTCCATCACGGCACCTGGTAGTGGCCAATTCTTACCCCAATAGGCACGCAACGCCAACGCCCGGCCCTCAATACCATGCAGAATATCCATGATACGGCGATTTTCCAGCCAAGCCTGGTCATCAAGAAAACGACGCAGCTGTTGCGACAAAACTGCCACGGTACGTTGGGTATATTCTCCAGCCTCCATCCAGTCGTAATGGATTCGGCGTGTTCGTGCATCAGGCTGCAAGGCAGCCACAGCCGGAAGCGCAAGTACCCGCTCTAGCAATTCGGTCAGCTCCTCCTGCCGGCGGCTGGAAAGCAGGAAATCCCAGAAAGCACGGAAGCTTTTACCCTGATCGGAATCAGCGATGGCATCACGCTCTCCCATAATTTCTTCGAGCAATTCACCCTTGTTACCTTCCCATAAAGCGATGCGCTCACGCACATGGCGATCAAGCCGGCGGAAATTATGTTCCACTTCACGAAAATCAGTGAGCAGCTCGTGTGCACCCTGAATGAATTGCTGAAAGCGATCCCTGATCGCCGTGTCATCCATCAGCGGAACTTCGCCTGATGCGATCCGTGCAATTTCGGCATCAATCTCTTCCCGTTTTTTGCGCAATTCAGCAATGCGAACCGCCGGATCCGCTTCGCTGCCTTCACTCATCTGCTTGAGCAGATCAAACAGCGTAAGCAAGCGTGATTCTGTTCCAACAAATTGTCGCTCGGACAGCTGTGCCAACCAGGCAATTGCCTTTTCCGTAGCAGGAGTGAGGTCAAATTGCGCTTCATCCGTACCTGATCGATAAAATTTGCGTAACCAGCCTTTGTCTGCTGCTGTCCAGTCATTCAGGTAATCCAGCGCCGGTTTGGGGAATGCTGTTTCGCCCAGCTGTTGGCGCAAAGCGTACAACTCATCCTCCAGCGCTTCAGCCAGATCTGCTGCCGCCATCACCCGAACGTTGGGCAATACAAATACGCGATGCAGAAAACTCGCCACCAATGGTGCGTGGTCCGAGCGCAGTAACCGCCATGCCGGATGATGATTACGCAAGGTATCAAGCGTGGCAAAATCGAAGGACATTTGTCGTCAGTCTGAAAATTCAACGAGAAAGCGAGGCATACTCGAAGTATGTGAGCATTTTGAGTGCAATTTTAACGTCGTAACGCGCCTTCAGTGAGAGGGTGAACAGATTCTAGGGAAACAATTTTCCCGGATTGAGAATATTACGCGGGTCAAACGTCAGCTTGATTTGCTTCATCAGGGCCAAGGTTGCTTCATCGAGTTCCTTGGTAATATACGGACGTTTTTCAGAGCCGATACCATGCTCGCCCGAAAGCGTTCCGTTAAGGCGAATCACCAGATCAAATATCTGATCCAGACATTCATATGCACGTGTGCTTTCGCCGGGATTATCCGGATCAATTAGCAAATTAACGTGAATATTCCCGTTCCCCGCATGGCCGAAATTCACATTGGGTATCTGGTATTGCCTGCACAAGGAAGCCAGCCCGGCTAACAGTTCGGGGATTTTATCAACAGGAACAACGATATCCTCGTTGATTTTTTTCGGGGCAATATCGCGCAGCAGGGGAGAAAGTGTTTTTCTGGCTTTCCATAAATCTGCTGTATTTTGAACAGGTTTTGCCTGTAGCAGGCCGGAATTCTGACAAGCGGCCAGAAGCCTGGTGGTTGTTTCCGAAATTTCATGTTCCGTACCATCCACTTCTATCATCAGCATGGCACGGGAATCATCCGGCAGCATACCGGGATTTCTGGAGCGGATAAGATCAAGCGAACCTGAATCCAGAAATTCAAGCGCGCTGGGCCCTTGTGGTTCTTTCATAATCGCCGCTATCACAGATGCACACTGCTCAACATTCTGATAGTGGGCAACCAGTCCGCTTTTTGCTACAGGCAGTGGTGTTAGCTTGAGTACCGCTTCAGTTATTACGGCAAGAGTTCCTTCTGAGCCAATCAGCAAACGGGTAAGGTCATACCCGACAACGCCTTTAGTGGTGTAGCACCCCGTTTTAATCACATCTCCTCGTCCTGTTACCGCTGTCAGCCCCAGTACATGATCGCGTGTTGTGCCATATTTAACCGCATGTGGCCCGCCCGCGCAGGTGGCAAGATTTCCGCCAATGCTTGAGAAAGCCGCGCTGGAAGGATCCGGAGGCCAAAAAAAACCTGAAGGTTTGACAGCCGCCTGAATCGATTCATTTAAAACGCCCGGCTGCGCAATCACAACCCGATTAGCAGCATCAATGGAGATAATCTGCGTCATGCGCTCCATCGAAAGTGAAGCGCCCCCCTGCTCGGCAAGGCTGCCACCAGCCGTGCCCGTTCCTCGTCCGCGTGGTGTTAAGGGAACTGCGAACTGATTACATAACTGAACTATTTTTACGACTTCAGCGGTTGTCAAAGGAAAAATGACACACTCGGGTGGAAAATACTTTCTGCTGTTGTCGTAAGCGTAGGCGTAACAATCAACCGGGTCGAGATAGAGACGGTCAGCTGGAATCAGATCTTGCAGTAACTGAATAAACCCGGCGGGCAGCATGCGTTAATGTCTGCTAGCGACGCCAGGACAAACTCGAAAAAGCGTTGAAAATACCGGTTTAATCAAGGTATTTGAATACCTTGACAACCTTTTTCACGCTTTCCGTCGTGCTGGCGATACGTGTGGCAGCATCTCCCTCTTTTCGGGTGACCAGCCCCAACAGATACACCACGCCATTTTCCGTGACAACTTTTACATGGTTCATCTGGAAAACCTTGTTATTAATAAAGCGAGCCTTCACTTTGGAGGTGATCAATGCGTCATTGCTGCGCGAAGCCAGTGAACTTTTAGGTGCAACAGCAATTTCATTGGAAACGTTTTGTACGTTCTCAATACTCATTGCCAGTTTCTCGGCTTCTTTTCTGCTGAATTCATCCGGTACTTCACCCGTCAGTAAAACATTGCGGTTAAAACTGGTGACGTTGATATGTGCCTTATCGCCCAATTGTTCACCAATTCTGCGGCTGGTTTTAAGTTCGATTCCCTCATCATCAACATAGGTTCCGCTGCTGCGACGATCTTCCACCATCAATGCACCTGCACCCGCACCGACGCCCACACCGGTTAAAACGACCGGCGCACAACCGGACAGAAGAAAAAATAAAACGTATGCTCCCAATACCAATCTGATGAAAGTGTTTTGCATGATGATTTAAACGTACAATAATTTCAGCTTGTCTGCCCAAAACAAAAATCGAATGCAAGTGATTGAGCTTACAGCAAAATAATATGAAAATACAAAGTGCATAGTCTAACATTGCTGCAGGCGCTTCTGCATCTTAACTGCTGCGCTTTCCTGTCTGCAGGCAAAGTTTTAGAATACGCGGTAATTACGTTGCCCGCATCCATTGGCATCCTATCAACAGCAGGGATTTTAGCGAGAATCACGTATGACGGTCAGAACAATATTGGTGGTGGATGATTCACCAACCGATCGCCACATTATTTCCCGTATACTGACCCAAAACGGGTATCAGGTAGGCACGGCCGAAAGCGGTGAGGAAGGCGTTGCCAAGACGAAGGAAATCTGCCCCGATCTGGTGTTGATGGATGTGGTCATGCCCGGAATGAACGGCTATCAGGCAACGCGAATGCTTACGCGGGACGATGCAACCCGTCATATTCCCGTTATCCTGTGCACAACCAAAGATCAGCAGACCGATAAAATCTGGGGATTACGGCAAGGCGCACAGGACTATATTACCAAACCGGTTGTGGCTGCAGAGTTACTGCAAAAAATTGCCAGGCTGGATTAATATTAATCGTTTACTCACAGATACCCTGTTGGAGTACTAATTGTCACCCGTCATACCCATCAATAAACAGATGCAGGAAGCACCTTCATCCATTCCGGTACTAGGGATCACCATCAATGAAAATCGCTGGCTGATTCCAATGAAC
>JACTML010000102.1 GCA_014584635.1 Nitrosomonas eutropha
CTCATGCCGCCTGTCCCGGCAAAGCATTTTTTATCACTGATCGAACAGCGCAAAACCGGTACTTTTTCATAACGCTGCGATACGAAGTGTTCATTGCCACATGGCCCATCATCTTCAGAACAAACCAGGCTCGTGGAAATTGTTTTATTATTCCTGTTGTTCGGAATATGCAACGAGGTAAACAGATTCCCGGCAAATCCTGAATGATCCAGGCAACCAAACCATAAACACTACTTTCCAGAGGTAATAATGAATGTAACGAAACTACTCCTGGGCCTCCTCCTTTCAGGAGGCCTGCTTTTATCAGTCAATATCCAGGCTGCTGAGCACACGGCACCGCCACATTATGTAAATGTCGCTGATGTCACAACACTGGAGAAAATAGACACCCAGGTTGGTACAGGCGAAGAAGCTGACATCGGCAAAACTGCCAAGGTGCACTATACCGGCTGGCTGTATGACCCTACGGCGGAAAATCACAAAGGCATAAAATTTGACAGCTCAGTTGATCGTGGCACACCTTTCTCATTTATGCTCGGTGCCGGACGGGTAATCAAAGGCTGGGATCAGGGAGTGCAAGGCATGAAAGTCGGCGGAAAACGCACGCTGGTTATTCCTTCCTCCATGGCCTATGGCACACAAGGTGCCGGTGGTGTGATTCCCCCCAATTCAGCACTGATATTCGACGTGGAACTGATGGGATTGACAGAGTAATCGAAACCCGGCAAGTCAACAGAACATCGGCTTGCCGAATCGTTTGCCACTTGGATGCCACACAGAATTTACAGTCCGGCTGACCTTATCTCCTTCGGAACCTATCCGAGGTTTCAATCAAGGAAAAGCTATACCAAGCAGGTGAGAAATCAGACAGGTTCTCAGGAAAATGGCTTTTTTATTCCTTTTACCAGTTTATGGTAACACGCCAATCGGCGTGAATTCAGCATACCTTCCTGAGCTGCCTGCAGCAGCTTGCAACCAGGTTCTGAAATATGCCGGCAATTCCGGAATTTGCACTGGTCCAGAAAAGGACGAAATTCAACGAATCCCCATGCCAGTGCTGCTTCATCCAGCTGCTGCAGGCCGAATTCCTGAAAACCTGGAGAATCAATCATGCTGCTGTTTGCATCGAAATGAAAAAGGCGAGCATGCGTTGTTGTGTGGCGCCCACTATCCAGTGCATCGGAAATTTCCGCAGTTGCCTGCCGGGCGGACGGAATCAGCGCATTTAGCAATGTAGATTTACCCACGCCAGATTGCCCGGCCAGCAAACTGATTTGTCCGGTTAATCGCGGAACAAGCGATCGGGCATTGTTTTCCGCGCTGACTTCCAGCAGGGGATATCCCAGTTCCCGGTAGAACAGCAAATTTTGCACAACAGCCTGCCCTTCCGGATACTGATCAAGCAAATCGATTTTGTTCAGCACAATGAGCGATCTGATTCCCTGATCTTCCGCAACAATCAGACAGCGATCAAGCAACTCAAGGCTACAGGTTGGTGTAATTGCCAGTACGAAAACCAACTGAGTGACATTCGCAGCAATCAGCTTTTCACGAAAGTATTCACTGCGATAAAACAGGCTTGCGCGCGGCAAAACGGTTTCGATAATCCCCTGGCCGTCCGCCGTGGGGAGAATCTCAACCTGATCTCCGCACACCACTCCTTTTTTCTTGCCGCGTACAACACAGGAATAAACGGTATGTGCGGTTTCAACTTCAAAATGACGGCCGTAAGCGGCAACCACCCTGCCTGACAGTGGCAAATTAACTTTACTTTTGCCAGTATTACCGGCTTTCAAGATACAAGCAGCATGTCGACTTTCGCCGCACAGATAAAATCATTTTCCGATAATCCGCCAATGGCATGCGTTGTGTACTCCACATGGCACCGGTTATAACCAACCAGCATATCAGGATGATGATCTTCCTGATGTGAGATCCACGCAACCGCATTGACAAAAGCCATCGTCTGGTAGTAGTTCTTGAAAGTAAACGTTCGACTGATTTTGTTATCCGCCAGTTGCCAGTGCTGTTCCAGTTGCTGCAACAGATTTTCAGCTTCTTCCTGTTTTAATGGCGGAATGCCCCCTTCACACGGTTTGCATTTCCGATCAGACAGATCGCAGATATTGTTCATGCTGTCGCCCTCGCCGCAATTATTTTCTTGAGATGCGCAATCCGGATTGCTGCTGGCGGATGTGAATCATAAAAGGCGGAATGCAACGGATCCGGCGTCAGCGTCGCAGCATTATCCTGATACATCTTGACCAGCGCCTGAATCATGTCTGTTGCTGAAGCCTGCTGCGCTGCATATTCATCTGCTTCAAATTCATGTTTGCGCGAATAAATGCTGGACAACGGCTGCAACAGAAAGGTGAACACCGGCATGACCAGAAAAAACAGCAGTAACGCCATGGCAGTTGACGGCACCTCGGTGACCTGGACTCCCAGCCCGGAATAAAACCACGGCTGCTGCATCAGATAGCCCAATACCCATAAAAACAGCAGGCTGACCGCAAACGACGTCGCAATCCGCTTGATAACATGATGCCGTTTGAAATGGCCCAGCTCATGCGCCAGCACTGCCTCGATTTCCGCAGCTTCCAGGCGATTCAGCAATGTATCAAAGAACACAATTCGCTTGGTTTTACCAAATCCGGTGAAATAGGCGTTGCCATGACTGCTGCGCCGCGAGCCATCCATTACAAACAGCCCGCTGGATTCAAAACCGCATTTGCGCAACAGATTTTCAATCCGGGCTTTGAGCACATCATTTTCCAGCGGTGAAAATTTGTTGAACAGCGGCGCAATCCAGTTGGGATAAACCGCCAGCAAAAACAGATTAAAACCGATCCAGGTGAACCAGGTATACAACCACCAGTTATCCCCTGTTTTTTCCATCAGCCACAAGACAACCAGCAGCAACGGCGCACCTAGCAGCGCACTCAGTACATACTGCTTGACCAGGTCAGCAAAAAACATGGCTGGCGTCATCTTGTTGAATCCGTATTGCTGCTCGATAACAAATGTACGGTAATAGTTAAAAGGAATTTCAACAACGCTGAGCAAGGCCAGTACGCTAAAAATGAGCACCATTCCATGCCACACCGGATCGCTGAACCAGGCATGCCAGAAATCTGACAGCCATTCCAGACCGCCTCCCAATGTTAACAACAGCAGCAAACCGGCACTGAGCAGAATGTTCGGATAGCCCAGGCGTACTTTTGCACGGGTATAATCAGCTGCTTTCTGGTGAGCGGATAAGTCAATCTGCGCGGCGAAGGCCTCTGGAACCCGATCACGATTGATCGTTATATGGCGAATATGTCGGGCAGCCAGCCACAGCTGCGTTAATGTAGTCAACAACAGCGCAAGAACAAAAACAATTGTAAAAATATGCATAAAACCACCTGGAAATTAAGTATCTGAGCAGAATATGTCAGGATTTTTCCTCGTACATTCTTTTCGAGAAACGGAGAAACAGACTGATTACGACGAGTATACTTGGGTCTGACACAATCCTATCTTGAAAATTCACGTAGCAAATATTCAGAATTATGGCACAAGACAACAACAATCTTATCTGGATAGACATGGAGATGACCGGTCTGAATCCGAGCACCGACTGCATCATAGAAGTCGCGCTGGTCGTCACAGATGCGCAACTCAACACACTGGCGGAGGCACCGGTACTGGTCGTTTCCCAGCCGGACAGCATTCTTGAAGGCATGGATAAATGGAATCAGTCCACACACAGCAAATCCGGCCTGATCGATAAGGTCAAGGCTTCAACATTGAACGAAGCCGAAGTCGAAGCGCGTATGTTAGCTTTCCTGGCGCCTTATATCCCGGCGAGAATCTCGCCCATGTGCGGAAATTCAATCTGCCAGGATCGGCGCTTTCTGGCCAGATGTATGCCACAATTGGAAGCCTATTTTCACTATCGCAATCTGGATGTCAGCACACTTAAGGAGCTGGCCAAGCGCTGGAAACCTGAAATTGTTCAAGGATTTAACAAACAGGGTAAACATGAAGCACTGGCGGATATTTACGATTCGATAGAAGAACTGAAATATTATCGTCAGCACCTGTTCAATATCTGAATATCCGTGATTCATCTACTACGGGAGTTCACTGAATGACTCAACGCACATCCTTTACACTTACCGTCAGCCCCAGGATACCTGAACGTCTGAATCGACTGGAAGAACTGGCAAACAATCTCTGGTACAGCTGGGATCGAGCCACACGCGCTCTGTTTTCACGGTTGGACCCGCAACTATGGGAAATTGTCGACCACAGCCCCAAGGCATTTCTCAGACGTGTGAATGAATCGGCACTGATTAAAGCTGCGGAAGATCTGACTTTTCTCAGCCACTACAACAGTGTTTTATCCGCTTATGATTCCTACCATCAGGAGCCTTCGCGCTACCTGCCTATCAAAGGGCTCAATACACGCGACCAGGTGGCCTATTTTTGTTTCGAATTCGGTTTTCATGAAAGTTTGCCAGTCTATTCCGGTGGTCTCGGTATTCTGGCGGGAGATCACTGCAAGGCAGCAAGCGATCTATGCCTTCCTTTTGTCGCGGTTGGACTGCTTTATCGACAGGGCTATTTTTCCCAGACGATTGACGGCCAGGGTAATCAGCAACCGCTTTACTGTGATTCGGATTTTGAGGATCTGCCGGTAAAACCCGTGTTGCACGACGATGGCTCTGAAGTACGGATAGCCGTACAGCTTCCCGGACGAGCTGTTATTGTCAAGGTATGGCGCACTCAGATCGGCCATGTAAGCCTGTATCTGCTGGATACCGATCTGCCGGAAAACTCCGAACATGATTGCCTGATCACGCATCAGCTGTATGGCGGGAACAAAACCATGCGTATCGAGCAGGAAATTATTCTCGGAATAGGTGGCGTGGCCGCACTGAACGCGATGGGAATTAAACCCACAATCTGGCACAGCAACGAAGGCCATGCCGCCTTCATGATGCTGGCACGTGCACTTGAGCTGGTACGACAAGGATTGGACTTCTCCAGCGCAATCGAAGCAGTTGCAGCCTGTACGATCTTCACTACACATACTGCTGTTCCGGCAGGCCATGATCACTTTCCGGAAGACATGATGCATTATTATTTTCGGGAAATTTACGCTGAACTGAAAATCTCTCCGGAAGAATTCATGGCATTAGGGCATACGCCTGAATGCAACGATTTCAATATGACTGCACTGGCCATCCGCATGTCGCGCATGCATAACGGCGTCAGCAGAATTCACAGAGATGTTTCCGCAAACATCTGCCGCGCCATGTGGCCGCAAATTGAGCCGGAAGAAAATCCGATCGACTACGTCACTAACGGCGTCCACGTACCAACATTTCTGGCACAAGAATGGGTAGATCTGTTTGATCGCCGTCTGGGTCCGCAGTGGCGCAACAAGCAGCATGATTCCGAGTTCTGGTCAGGAATTCATAACATTCCGGATCACATATTCTGGAGCGTGCGCCAGAGCCTGAAATCACAGATGTTTTATGGCATTCGCACACGCCTGACTGAGCAAAACCTGCGCAATCATGGCTCTGAAGCCCACCTCGATCGCTTGCTCAGATTCGCTGACCCGATCAACCCCAACATATTAACACTGGGTTTTGCCCGTCGTTTTGCCACCTATAAGCGCGCCACACTGCTGTTTAGAGACCTCGACTGGCTGCGCAGACTGCTGCTTAATCCTGAACGGCCGGTATTACTGATTTTTGCCGGCAAGGCACATCCGGCGGACCAGCCTGGCCAGGAACTTATTCGCCGAATCTATCAGATTGCGGACATGCCCGAATTCAGAGGTCATATCCTGCTGGTGGAAGGATACGATCTGCGTCTTGCCCGGCGGCTGGTATCGGGTGTTGATGTCTGGCTCAACAATCCGATTTATCCGCTGGAAGCCAGCGGTACATCAGGAATGAAAGCAGGCATCAACGGCACGCTCAATATGAGCATACTGGATGGCTGGTGGGGAGAAGGCTACAACGGCAAGAACGGATGGGGGATCAAGCCTGTTTCAGAGAATATGGAAGCATCATTACGCGATGCTGAAGAAGGCCGATCCTTCTACGAAGTTCTGCAGGATCAGGTTATTCCACTCTACTACAGCCACGGTAAATCCGGTTATTCAGTCGAATGGGTGAACATGGCCAAACATTCAATGGCTTCTCTTCTGCCGCAGTATGGAACCAGACGTATGGTCGGAGAATATATCCAGAAATTCTATACACTCGCCAGCCAGCAAGGTGCGGGCTACAGTCAGGATAATTTTGCGGTTGCCAAAGCTGTTGCTGACTGGAAAGCCCGCATTAACGCAGCATGGGAAGGTGTAAGCATACGACGGCTTGATACGCCAGGTAAACATCTCGAATTTGGCAGCGCTCTGCATTTCAAACTCGCTGTCAAGCTGAACGGCTTGCAGCCGGAAGATGTTGTCGTGGAATTGCTGCTCTCACGTGAGTACAACAAAACCAGACTCAGTCAGTTTCAGCATACCCGGCTGGAATGTACCGGTACGATCGGGACAAACGAGCACCAGTTCGAACTGAGCCATGTACCGGAATTGTGTGGCAGACAGCAATATTATCTGCGTATTTACCCTTACCATCCGTTATTGACCCATCCGCTGGAAATGGGAAAAATGCTATGGTTATAGCGATTTATCCTCTTGCAATCACTTGCACTATGGCAGCGTCAGTAAAATATTGTCAATCAGGCGAATTTTATCCAGCCACGCTGCCCCCAGTATAACCAGGTCGGAATTGCACGCTGTTACAGGCAACAGCGTGCATTGCTGGCGCACCGCAATATAGTCTACTTTCCAGCCCAGCTTATTCAGCCTTTCAATGGCAGACCATTCCAGTCGCGGAAAGTCTCGCTCACCTGAAATAATATCTTTTCTGATTTGCTGCAAACTATCCGCCAACCCGCTTGCTTGCTGTCGCTGGCTTTCATCAAGATAGTTATTGCGTGAGCTGAGCGCCAAGCCATCTTCTTCTCGTATCGTCCGGCCGGCGATAATCTCCACAGGCAGATTCAGCTGCTCAACCATGCCGCGAATAATCTGCAACTGCTGGTAGTCTTTTTCACCGAACACCGCGACATGCGGCTGCACAATATTGAACAGCTTCAATACAACGGTTGTCACTCCACGGAAAAATCCGGGACGGCATGCGCCTTCCAACTTATCGGCCATGGGCGGCAGCAGCAGCTGAAATTCCTGCGTAACAGGGTAAAGTGTTTTTTCATCCGGAATGAACACAAAATCCACGCCGTTTTCTTCCAGCAGACGACAATCATTTTCCCGAGTGCGTGGATAGCGATCAAAATCCTCATGCGGAGCAAACTGCAGACGATTGACGAAGATGCTGACGACAACACAACCGGCATGCTGTTGCGCAAGCTGCACCAGCGATAAATGGCCTGCATGCAGATTACCCATGGTTGGCACCAGAGCCACAGCAGTTTGCTGCCGGAGTCGCGCACGCAATAGCGCGATATCAGTGATGATTTCCATTTAACCTGTCAGAACACATGCTCATGCGCAGGAAATGTTCCGGTTTTAACTGCTTCTACATAATTCCCAACTGCTGTCTGGATACTATCCGCACCCGGCATGAAATTTTTGACAAAACGCGGCAAAGTGCTGTTGCTGATACCCAGCATATCGTATAGCACTAATACCTGTCCGGAACAGGCTGCACCTGCACCAATTCCAATAGTGGGAATAGAAAGTGATCGGGTAATTTCCTGACCCAGCACAGCCGGAATCAGCTCCATCACCAGCATTGCCGCTCCCGCATCCTGCAATAACAGGGCATCTTCCTGCAGCTGTCTGGCGCTATCACGTGTTTTTCCCTGGACTTTATATCCCCCCAGCTGATAAACAGACTGGGGAATCAATCCAATATGCGCGCATACCGGGATACCGCGACAGGTCAAAAACTCTATGGTTTCAGCCATATGCCGCCCCCCTTCAATCTTGACCATCTGGGCACCGGCTGCCATTAATCCGGCTGCATTCTCAAATGTTTGCTGTGGAGAAATCTGAAACGTGCCAAACGGCATATCTGCCAGAACAAATATACTGTGAGTACTGCGCACGACACACTGAACGTGGTAGATCATTTCATCCAGTGTCACCGGCAAAGTACTGGACTGGCCCTGTATCACATTTCCCAGCGAATCTCCCACCAGCAAAACGTCAACGCCCGCATTTTCCAGAATCACCGCAAACGTTGCATCGTAACAGGTCAGAGCTGCTATTTTCTCTCCCTTCTGATAGGCGTTCTGCAATGCAGAAATCATTGTCCGTTTCGTAACCAATCGGTCCATCCGTCAACTGGCTCCAACATTAAAATATTCACGGGCACTGCGCATCTGGTCAATGCGGGTCAACAGCAGGTCAAGATCGGCAATATTGTGTGCCAGATCAATATGCTCGCTGTTCACGATCATCACGGGCGCCCGGTCATACTCGTGAAAAAACTGCATGTAACGCTCTGCCAGACGTCGCAGATAGTCCTCTGATATAGACTGTTCCAAAGCATTACCACGTTGATGAATCCGCTTGATGAGCACTTCAGGAGCAACCTGCAAATAGATCACCAGATCCGGTACCGGCGCCTCAAAAGGTATTTGTTCACGGATTTGTTGATATAGCTTGCGCTCGATTCCACTTAACGCCACATCAGCAAACAGCTGCCCTTTTTCAAACAAAAAATCACTGACCACCGAATGCGCGAAAGTATTTTCTTCTTTTATCGCCTGCAACTGCTGTTTACGCTGCAGCAAAAAAAACAGCTGGGTTGACAGAGCATGCCGGGCAATATCTTCATAAAATTTTGCCAGAAAGGGATTAGTCTCCGGCTGCTCCAGCACCAGCGAACAATTCAGGCGGGTCGCCATATTGCGGGCAAGACTGGTTTTACCTGCTCCAATCGGGCCTTCAACGACAATATAGCGACAGCGTTCCAGATTCATGCTGACGCGATACATTCTAATGATTGTTCGCTGCAGGCAACCAGACAATCAGCTACCCGACCTTTTCCCGGAATCACGCAATCAGCTGCAATTTCCAGCAGCGGTTGCAGTACAAAAGCACGTTCATGCATCCGTGGATGCGGCAACACGAGTTTTGCATCACTCTGCTGCAGGTCTTCAAACAACAAAATATCCAGATCGAGCGTACGCGGCGCATTGGGGAACGTACGCATCCGACCGCAGGCACACTCTATTTCCAGCAGCGCATCAAGCAGGCGACAAGGCGTCAGCTTCGTTTCCATCTGCACAACCGCATTGATAAAATCAGGCTGATTGGTATTGCCCATCGGAGCAGTCCGATAAAGCGAAGAACGTTTGATCAGACGTGAATGTTCCAGTCCGGTCAACAATAATATTCCGCGTCTGATCTGCGACAGAGGATTGTCCAGATTACTGCCCAGAGCAATAAAAACCCGGTTGTCGGGTTCAAAATCAAATGTCATGAAATCTCCTGATGAACGGGAGATGCTGCCGGGGTGCTTTCCGGTTTACTGGTACGGCGGCGTTTTCTGCGGCGTTTCGTCGGTGCATCTTTCAACAGCATCGTTTCTCGAACAGCATTATCAGCGTTTTTGAACGTTTGCCACCATTGTCCCAGTTCCGCATCAATTTCTCCGCTTTCGCACCGCAGTAACATGAAATCGTAGGCAGCAGAAAAATGCGCATGCTCCAGCAAACGAAACGGCTTACGACCGGCACGCGCCAAAAACCTTGGCTGCATAGACCAGATATCAAAAATAACGCCGTCATGTCTGCGCGGAATAGCCAATCGACGACGTTGAGCTGCCAGAACATCTCCCATTGCTCTATGCAATGCAGGAATATTTTTTTCACCTGCTTTGTACCCGCTCATCTGTATTTTTTAGCGCCAGGGAAATGAACCGTTCACCCAGTGGCTGTTCCAGAATGACATCCAGCAGGGGGAGCAATCCGTGATGCAGACCGCGTGCACGCAGATCCATCACTGCTGTCAATGCATGACCGGAAAACAGCAGCTTTAGCATTTCATCAAACAAACGTGCTGCCGGCACGTTCAACAACAGCGGCGCCAGATCACCAATAGGCGCGGCCGTCCGGTCATCAATCTGAATGTTCAGCTTGGCGGCAAGACGTACAGCCCGCAGCATCCGCACCGGATCTTCCCGGTAACGTTGTTCAGGCTCGCCGATGATACACAGCCGCTTTGCCATGACATCCTCAAAGCCATTCAGATAATCAATAATCTCTTCTGTGGCCGGGTTGTAAAACAAGGCATTGATAGTAAAGTCGCGACGCCTGACATCCTCTTCCTGGCTACCAAAAAAATTATCATGCAATAATCGTCCGGTCGCATCGATATAAGCATACTTCTTGCCGGATTGCAGCAGATCATCCGTTGCCTTGCCACGAAAAGTGGATACTTCCACTGTTTCTCCCTTGCTGATCACGTGTACCAGCCGGAAACGGCGACCGATAATACGCGAATGACGGAAGACCGCGCGCACCTGCTCAGGCGTGGCATCAGTAGCAATATCGTAATCCTTGGGTTTCAGCCCCAGCAGCAGGTCACGCACGGCCCCTCCCACAATATAGGCAGAATAACCTGCCTGCTGCAGAGTCAAGGCAACTTTCAGCGAACCGGAACTGATGCTGTCGCGTGAAATTCCGTGCCGCTCACACGCAATTGCCCGGAATGCCGGAGCAGCTGCGACAGGAGCGGTAGAACCGAAGGAAAAAAGATGATGCAGAAATTTACGGATCATGCCTGGATGCAATACCTGTGAACGGCAAATTATACACTTGGTAACAAATTAGACTCTGATCAAACAACAGCTCACAAAAGAAAATTAACCGGACCCTACAAAAGGATCTCAAACCCTGTTTAAGGCATTAATCCCGATGGTATCCCAGTAACCCCCACACGACCCGGATAAAGTAATAACTGATCCAGTTCAACGAGCGCTTAAACCGTGATCGTTTTTTCCAGGCACGCTGCAACACAGGATAAGAAACAGCCAATTTCCGTTGCAAGCTACTCTGCAGCTCTGTTGCAAAAGTCCGGTCCAGAATAATGACATTGGCCTCGCGCGCCAGTAACAAGCTGAATGGATCGATATTGGAAGA
>JACTML010000014.1 GCA_014584635.1 Nitrosomonas eutropha
TTATGGAAAAACTGCGAACGTAAACTCAATACCAGCTTGCAGCTCATTCATTTGGCTTTCTTGGCACTATTACTCAGAAGATCGTAAACGGGCTCTAAGTAGTGGTGCCAAGAAGGCCAGATTAAACTGCAAACTGATGTTGAATCTCTTTTTCTCACGGGTTGCGTCAGCCTGATTTTTAAGTGTCCGCTCCAGCGTGCTTACGCTGTGCCGGCCAACTTCACTTCATTTGCATCAATAGGTCACACATTTGAACCAGTCATAGCAGTGTTCAAGTATATGAATTCGGCTGATTTCAAAAATTTACCTTTTAACTTATTGTGCTATAACTGTCTCGTTAAATGATATTTGGATATAAAATGCTTGCCTGGATTTATTCGGGTGGTATTTTTGTAAATTTGTGTACTTGATCAATGGCCGAAAGAGGTAAATATGAGAGGTTCCTGTAAAGCGATTACGCAGATGAAAATAACGGCAATTTTTGCTCCTGTAATGGTTGTTATCCTGGTGCTTTCAGCTTGTGGAAAATCCATGGATGCACAAGCTTTGGTAGCTGAAGCCAAGCAATATCAGCAACAGGGAAATGATAAGGCAGCCATTATTCAGTTGAAAAATGCTCTGCGGCAAAGCCCGAATGATCCTGAAATTCGCTATCTGCTGGGAACGCTTTATGATAAGGAAGGAGATATCTTATCGGCTGAAAAGGAATTGAATAAGGCGCTTGATCTGGGGATGGATCCCGCCAAGGTATTGCCGGGCTTGAGTCGTGCCTGGCTTGGTACAGGGCAATTCCAGAAAGTATTGGATGAAACTGAAAAATTATCTGATGAAGGAAATTTTGCTGAGCTGCTTGCTCTGCGCGGTAATGCTTCGCTGGCGCTAGGTAAAATTGAAGAAGCCAAAGCGCTATTTGAACAAGCGCTGCAAGATAAACCGGGTTTTGCAGATGCGCTGGTGGGGTTGGCAAGATGTTCTTTGGCCCGGAACGATATTGGCTCTGCCATGAATTTTTCTGAAGAAGCAGTAAAGCTTAATCCGGAAAATAGCAATGTAGTATTGTTCAGAGGAGATTTGTTGCGTGCTCAGAACAAGATTGACGAAGCTTTGGCAGATTATGATAAAGCGATAAAACTGGATTCTAAATCAGTCGCTGGCTATATCAACCGGGCAACCATATTAATCAGCACGAAGAAATTTGAAGCAGCACAGGCTGATCTGGATGCCGTTCGCAAGATTGCTCCTGGTAGCCTGCCCGCTGCGTATACACAGGCATTACTTGATTTTAGCCAGGGTAAACATACAGCTGCTCTCGAAACCTTACAGCAAGTATTAGGTGCGGCACCCGAGCATCTTCCCAGTGTATTACTCGCAGGAGCCACTCAATTTGCGTTGGGAGCATTGCCTCAAGCGGAGCAATATGTTGAGCAATATCTGAAGAAAATCCCGAATAATCTTTATGCTATCAAACTGATGGCATCAATCCAGTTAAAAAGTAACCAGGCAAAACAGGCAGTTGCTACGTTAGCTCCGGCACTAAAATCGGTACAGCAGGATCCGCAATTATTTGCACTGGCCGGAGAAGCTTATATGAAAGCGCGAGATTTTACAAAAGCGACGGAATATTTTGAAAAAGCTGGTGAATTATCTCCGGATAATGCAGCACTTTATACTGCGATGGCCATGAGCAAGATGGGGCAGGGAGAAAGTAAAAGTGCTATCGCGGATCTGGAACATGCCACTCAGCTGGATGATAAATCCGGACGAGCTGGCGTTATGCTTGTTTTGACTTATTTGCAGCAACGTGAATTTGATAAAGCACTGAAAGCAGTTAAGTCACAGCTTGCGGAACAACCGGATAACCCATTACTGCATAATCTGGAAGGCGGTGTTTATCTGGGGAAAAAGGATCTGACCAAGGCACGTGCAAGTTTTAATCAAGCCCTTTCTATCCAGCCAGATTATTTTCCGGCGATTTCCAATCTGGCCAGAATTGATCTGCAGGAAAAACATCCTGAATCGGCTCAACAGCGTTTTGAAGAGGTTTTGAAGCGGGATAAAAAGAATATCCAGGCGATGAATGCTTTGGCGGGAATTGCTACTGCACAAGGAAAGCAAGAAGAAGCTACTCAATGGCTGGAGAAAGCCAGCCGGGAAAATCCGGATGAACTACAGCCAGCCTTGCAGCTGGGAGCGCATTACCTGGCGACGAATAATCCGAAAAAATCGTTGGGGCTGGCCAAGAAATTGCAGGGAGTACATCCTGACAATCTAAGTGTAGTCGAACTGCTTGCACGCTCTTATCTGGCAAGTGGCGATAGGGATGCCGCTTTGGAAAATTTTGAGAAACTGGCTGCCAGATTACCGGATTCAGCTCCTGCACAATTACAGTTGGCACAGCTCTACGCTGCTATGCAGAATACCAGTGCTACTACTAAAGCTCTGAAAAAAGCACTGGCTATCAAGCCGGATATGTGGGAAGCCAAGTTACTGCAGGCGCAGCTGGCGGTTGGAGCAGGTCGTGCAGAAGATGCTCTTAAAATTGCAGGGGAGATACAAAAGCAGCATGAGAAATTACCGGTTGGCTTTGAGCTGGAAGGTGATTTGCAAATGGGGCTGAAAAATGCTGCCGCTGCCGTTACCGCGTACGAAAAAGCCCTGACCAGGCAAAAAACCAGTCAGCTGCTGATCAAACTGCATGCCGCCATGAGCCAAAACGGAAAAGAAAAACAAGCTGATCAGCGCATTGCACAATGGCTGAAGGAGAATCCGTCTGACGCGGCTACTCGTATGTATCTTGCAGGGGCTTATCTGGCCAACAAAAAATATGATTCTGCCATTAAGGAATATCAAACTATTCTGAAGCAGCATCCTGATCACGCTGCAACAATGAATAATCTTGCCTGGATATATCAGCAGAAAAAAGATCCTGCCGCCCTTGAGTATGCTGAAAAAGCATACAAACTGGCTCCCGAGAGTCCTGCTATTCTGGATACGTTTGGTTGGATTCTGATCGAAAAGGGGGAGGCTGAACGAGGAACATCATTGTTGCAAAAGGCAGTCGCTGCTGTTCCGGATGCGGCCGAAATTCACTATCACTATGTGGTCGGGCTATATAAATCCGGCAATAAGGCTGAGGCACGTCAGGAGCTTGAAAAGTTACTGGACAGTGATAAACCTTTTACTCAGAGAGACGAGGCAAAAAAATTGCTCGAAAGCCTGAAGTAAAGTAATACTGGCAGATTGTTCCCTGCAGACTTGATCTTGAAAGCCCCCTTGTGCAAGGAATTCACGAGGGGTTTTTGTATGTATATGAGATAATCCTGTTTTATTTGTACCGACACGTGTTACGTCATGTATAAAACTATCGGGAATTTTATCGGCCATACACCGCTTGTTCAGCTTAAACGTATTCCGGGCGAAACCAGCAATATCATCCTGGCGAAACTGGAGGGTAATAATCCGGCAGGCTCGGTTAAAGATCGTCCTGCTTACTCCATGATTGTGCGTGCGCAGCAACGTGGAAGTATTCAGCCGGGAGATACGTTGATCGAGGCAACCAGTGGCAATACCGGGATTGCATTAGCCATGACAGCGGCAATTTTGGGTTATCACATGATCCTGGTTATGCCGGAAAACCAAAGTCTGGAACGTCGTCAGGTAATGGCAGCCTATGGTGCTGAAATTGTTTTGACTCCCAAGGAGGGAGGGATGGAGCTGGCTAGAGATACAGCCGGGCAATTGTGTGCAGCTGGTAAAGGTTTTATTCTTGATCAGTTTTCCAATCCCGACAATCCGTTGGCTCATTACGAGGGTACAGCTCCTGAAATTTGGCAGGATACTGCAGGAAAAATTACCCATTTTGTAAGCAGCATGGGAACAACCGGCACGATTATGGGATGTGCACGCTACTTCCGGGAAAAAGAACACAAAGTGGAGATTGTCGGTGTACAGCCGCAGGAAGGAGCTCAGATTCCCGGGATTCGTAAATGGCCAGAAGCCTATCTGCCCAAAATTTATCAGCCAGAACTCGTTGATCGTACTTTACTGGTATCGCAACAGGAAGCTGAAAATATGGCTCGTCGACTGGCGTCAGAGGAGGGCGTGTTTGCTGGAATATCTTCCGGTGGTGCGCTGGCTGCGGCGTTAAAACTTTCTGCCGAAGTAGAAAATGCAGTGATTGTTTCTATCATATGTGATCGGGGAGATCGCTACTTGTCAACCGGGGTTTTCCCTTCCTGAGGACCAGCTCAATCGCTCACTTGGGAGCACATTACGGCGTTAACATTGAAAGCAAAATACTCACATACTTTGAGCGCTCTGTAGTTTTATTCGGTATTGGCATCTCGCTTTGCGGATCATCCTGACGGCTGTTCGTGGCGCACTGCTGGTGTCGCTCAATTTGAAACGTTGAACAATTTCTGAGAAACATGAAACCGGAGTCTTTCTGGCTTCACTCTGTCAGTTCTTTTATTAAAATTTGCAAGTTTGCGATCCGTTTCTGGATATTATTTCTGGTTTTTGCGAGCTGTTCTCCGGCAGAAGCTATTGTTCCTCATTTCAGTTTCGTGCTGGAAAATATTCAGCACCCTGCCTTTAATATTCGTTCAGCCAATATCAGGCTAACTGGTACCCCGCCGTCTGCTTTTGAAATCAATCTGGGTGAACTGACGCTGGGGAACAAAAAATGGCGTAACCTGCACATGCGATGTCACCGCACCCATATTGATCGTCAGTTGATTAGCTGTCCCGAAGGAGAGTTGCGGCTGGGTGCACAGTCGCTGTCACTGACTTTTCAGTTTTCTCTTCGGGATAAGCAGTTTGATCTTGCGATTCAGTCATTACCATTAAAAAAACCAGCAGAAAAATGGCAGTTGACAATTAGCTGGCAGCAAGAAAAATGGCAAAGTACGCTAAAGATAGTGAACGGAGATGGAAAATTTCTGGCAGATCTGTTGCCTTGGGAAGACGATCAGATACAAATTAAACAGGCCAGGCTAAATGGTGATATTCATATGGCTGGAGATAGGGCTGCTATTTCAGTTTTATTGGCACAAATACGTGTCAGCGAGCTGTCCTTTAATGATGTCAGCGGTTTACATGCGGGCGAGCAAATTGGTTTATATCTTGATCTGAATGCGCATAAGAGACGAGATGTGTGGCGATGGCGGAGTAAATTTGTATGGCCGGAAGGCGAGGTATTCTGGCAACCGTTTTATTTTGTCGGAAAGGGGCATCAGCTGACAGCCAGAGGGGTAGTACACGATCAGCATGTCCGCATAACACAGGCGAAACTTAATCTGGCAGATATGGGAGAAGCTGATTTTTCTGCCCTGATCAACATTCAGAAGCGCACATTACAGCAGGCCAAACTATCCGCTGAGAATTTGGTGCTATCTGCATTATTTGCAAATATTATCCGTCCTCTTGCAGTAGAGACGGCTCTGGCTGAAACAGAGGCTACCGGGCGAGCGAGTATTACCTGGCATTACCAGGATACTGTCAATCAGTCACTGACTGTTGATTTGCAGGATATGTCACTGATCGATGCGCATGGACGATTTGCTGTCGAAAAGCTGAATATGCATTTGCCATGGAATGGCAACGAAAGCCGGAATGGAGCAATCCAGTTTGCTAGTGCTCAGGTTTTGGGAATATCGGTTGGGGCAACAACTGTTTCAGTCAAGACAAAGGGAATGACTGTCAGCATTCCTCATGCAGAAATACCAGTGCTGGATGGTGAATTGCAGGTCAGGAATTTTGGGGCCCTTTTACAGCCATCCGGCTGGCAATGGCAGTTTAATGGGCGGCTTTTGCCAATTTCTATGGAAAAGCTGACAGAATCTCTGCGGATACAGCCAATGTTTGGATTTTTGTCTGGTACTATTCCAAAAATGAGCTATGCCAATTCGACTATAACAATGGAAGGTGAGCTTGTTTCAGGAATATTCGATGGTGTTGCCGTAGCCAGAAACCTGGTGCTGACCGGCCCATTCAGTATGACTCCCCATTTGATGGCAGATGTGGCCATGTATCATGTTGATCTGGACATGCTGACGCGCGCTTATTCATTTGGAAATATACAGGGCCGGGTTGATGTGGAGGTGAATGATCTTGAACTGATCAATTGGGAGCCGGTAAAGTTTGATGCAAAACTTGCCAGCAGTGCGGGGAATTACAAGCGCCGGATTAGCCAGGCAGCTGTCAAAAATCTGATTGCATTGGGGGGGAGCTCTGCTGTAACAGTCGTTCAAAGAAGCTTTTTAGGCATGTTTGAACAATTTAGTTACGCTGAAATTGGCTGGGGTTGCAAGCTGCGTGGACGTATTTGTTACATGAGTGGCATTAGATCACCCTCGAAAAGCAACGCGGGATATGTTCTGGTCAAAGGCAGTGGAATACCTGCGATTACTATTACCGGCTATAATTCTGAGGTAGACTGGCCTGAATTGCTCAAGCGTCTGGAACATGCCATTGAAAGTGGTGCTCCGGTCATCCATTAAAAATGATGATAAATCACAATTCCAATCTGGGTTTCTTATTGATAACCGCGAGCCTTATGCTGACCGCTTGTGTGACTATCAATATTTACTTTCCTGCAGCTGCGGCTGAAAAGGTGGTTGATAAGATTATTGATGAGGTTTGGCAGGAAGATGACAAGGTTAACAATGGAGATCGAAAAAAATCAGAGAGTGATACGCACGACGATAAAACCAATAGCAAACTGAATCAGACCAAGCCATAAAAAATTTTTAAAATATGAACCTCATATGTAAACAGATCATACAATTCATGATATGGGTATCATTGAGTTTTTTTCTGTATACCAGTCTCGCAAATGCTGTGGATTTTAAGGCCAGCTCATCTGCGGTGACCCGTTTGAAGCAAAATATAAAACAGCGGCATAGTCAGTTGATACCGTTTTATGATAGTGGTGCAGTAGGTTTGACGCATGATGGTCAGGTTGTATTGCGGGATGCCAACGCAGTACCATTATCCAGTCGGCAGCCGATCAATAAACTTGTGGCGGCTGAAAATCAGGATCGTAATGCGCTTTATCGTGAGATTGCAATAGCGAATGATCATCCTGAATGGGAAAACGACATCCGCTTAACATTTGCGCAACGATGGATAAAATGGGCCAGACCGGGTTGGTGGTATCAGCAGGAGAATGGCTCCTGGCAGAAAAAATGACTCGGTTGCCATATAAGAAGGAATAGTTCGGCGGAATATTGCTGAAATATTGCTTGCTATGGTGTTCTAAATAAGCAAGTATAGTTTATTTGTATATTAGGGAGCTTCTGAATAAATCTATGTGTGTAGATTTATTCAGGAGTTCTGGGTGGGGAGCTTTCCCAAGGTGCAGCGGCATGAGCCGCTGTGTTGTTTCAGAACAAGAAAAACAAGGTGTGTTTTCTGTGTCTCATTTAATGAATACTTATGCGCGGCTTCCCGTTGCTTTTGTCAAGGGAGAAGGCGTTTGGCTGTGGGATGATCAGGGTAATCGTTATCTTGATGCGTTGTCAGGAATAGCTGTTTGCGGGGTGGGGCATTGCCATCCGGAGCTGACAAAAGCGTTATGTGAGCAGGCAGCTGCATTAGTACATACTTCCAATCTCTACCAAATCCAGAACCAGGAGCGTCTGGCTGACAGGTTAACCAGTCTGTCGGGCCTGGATAAGGCTTTTTTCTGTAATTCCGGAGCAGAGTCAAACGAGGCAGCTATTAAACTGGCGCGGCTTTATGGCCATAACCAGGGAATAGATCTGCCGACAATTATCGTTATGGAACGCTCGTTTCATGGCCGGACTATGGCAACGCTGACTGCTACGGGTAATCGCAAAACCCAGGCGGGGTTTGAGCCGTTACTCACAGGGTTTGTGCGTGTACCTTATGATGATCTGGAGGCGGTTAACAAGGTAGCGGCGGATAACAGGGAAGTCGTAGCGATCCTGTTGGAAACCTATCAGGGGGAAGGAGGGGTCAATTTTCCGCAAGCAAGCTATCTGCAGGGATTGCGCAAGATTTGTGATCAGAATAACTGGTTGCTGATGCTCGATGAAGTACAGTGCGGCTTGGGGCGAACCGGCAAATGGTTTGCTTTTCAGCACAGCAGCATCGTACCGGATGTTATGACTTTGGCGAAAGGATTGGGATCCGGCTTGCCGATTGGTGCCTGCCTGGCAGGTGGAAAAGCAGCCGAGGTATTCAAGCCTGGTAATCACGCATCTACTTTTGGTGGAAATCCGCTCGCGTGCAGAGCGGCGTTAGCTACACTTGATGTCATTGAACAGGAAGGACTGATGGCGAATGCAGTGGCTATCGGCAGTTTCATGCGGGAAGAATTCAAGCAGAAATTACACGCCTGGCAGAATGTGCTGAAAATTCGCGGACAGGGAATGATGATCGGGATTGAGTTGCCGCTACCCTGTGGCGAGCTTGTATCTGAAGCGCTGAAACGTCACCTGCTGATTAATGTAACGTCCGAGAAGGTAGTGCGGTTGCTGCCAGCATTGAATATGCAAAAAACGGAGGCAGCGCAAATAGTAAATGAAGTATCTGATCTGATTTCCCGGTTTCTTGAGAAGAGCCGGGAAAAGCAGTGATCGGAATCGGGGCGTAAACTGACGACTGTTGCTGATTACGGCCGAAGACGCTCTTATACGACGTAATTAGTACACCAGTTTCTTTCCGGCTGTTCCCGGATATTTTTGTTGATAGAAATTATTTATGCAGATCAGGCATTTTTTGCAATTCAAGGATTTTGACCGGTTGGAGTACGAGTACTTATTTGACCGGACACGCTGGATCAAGAATGAATTTAAACAGTATCGCCGTTACTGGCCGTTGACCGACCGCACACTGGCGATGGTTTTTGAAAAACATTCCACACGCACACGTCTTTCATTTGAAGCGGGAATGCATCAATTGGGCGGCAGCGCCATTTATCTTTCGACGCGCGATACCCAGCTGGGACGCGGTGAACCGGTGGAAGATGCCGCCAGAGTTATTTCGAGAATGGTTGATATCATCACGCTTCGCACGCATGAGCATCAAATTATTGAGCGATTTGCCGAGAATTCGCGTGTACCAGTCATCAATGGTCTGACAGATGAATATCATCCCTGTCAGATTTTAGCGGATATTTTTACTTTTATAGAACATCGCGGAAGTATCACGGGCAAAACCGTGGCCTGGATTGGTGATTCCAATAATGTCTGCAACGCGTGGTTACAGGCAGCTGAAATTTTTGATTTCAATGTGCATGTTTCTACTCCTCCTGGCTACGAAGTGGAACCCGAGCGAGCCGGTCTGTATGGTACGGATCACTATGAGCAGTTTTCCTCGCCACATGATGCGGTACAAGGGGTTGATCTGGTTACAACAGATGTGTGGACCAGCATGGGATTTGAGAATGAGCAGGATACACGCAAGAATGATTTTGTGGATTTTCGCGTAGATGCCGAGATGATGGCCGGCGCGAAGAAAGAAGCGTTATTTATGCATTGTTTGCCAGCGCATCGGGGAGAAGAAGTGGATGCGGAAGTTATTGACGGCCCTCAATCAGTTGTGTGGGATGAAGCTGAAAATCGATTGCATACACAAAAAGCATTGATGGAATACTTGCTGCTGGGCAGAATTAACGTCAGATAATCTGCTGATTATTTGTCTATTTTTAATTGTTAAGAGCTATGGATAAAATTAGGAAAGCAGTACTGGCTTTTTCAGGAGGACTGGATACCTCGGTTATTCTGAAATGGCTGCAGGATACTTATCAGTGTGAGGTCGTTACTTTTACAGCAGATGTCGGGCAGGGTGAGGAAATTGAACCGGCGCGTGCCAAAGCTTTGCAGTTTGGTGTCAGGGAAGTTTTTATTGAAGA
>JACTML010000214.1 GCA_014584635.1 Nitrosomonas eutropha
TTGTGTCCAGCCTGAGCCAGTAATCTGTCCAGTATGGAAACGGGCAGGATGCGTTTGAGAAAACCGAACATATGTGTTGGAAAGGTCACGTAGTAACGGGCCTTGGGGGGATTAGATTCCAGTGCCTGTACTACTTTTTCCAGCACAGCGCCCGGGGGAAGGGTGAAAGGAACAGTGGGTCCAAGCTTGTTGAGTCGATCACGAACAACGGTGTACTTCTCGCGATGAATACTGTTTTCGATGTCGATGTCACGTTCAAACGCTTTCATTGCGTTGGCGCGAAATTTTGTGGAAATTGGCCCTGGTTCAATCAGGCTGACGAAAATACCACTTCCCCTCAGCTCCAGTCGCAAGGTGTCACTCCAACCTTCAATTGCAAATTTGGAAGCATTGTATGCCCCGCGAAATGGCATGGCAGCAAAGCCAAGTATCGAACTGTTTTGTACGATACGACCATATCCTTGTGCGCGCATGACAGGCAGGATCAGGTTGGTCAGCTCCAGCCAGCCGAAGAAGTTGGTTTCAAACTGGGCGCGCAAAGCTTCTCGACTGAGATCTTCAGCTGCTCCTGGTAATCCATATCCACCGTTGTTAAACAATGCATATAACTGGCCGTTGCTGCGATTTAGAGTCTCTTCAACGGCGCGGCGAATCGAGCTGGAATCATTGAGATCAAGCTGAAAACTTTCTAATCCTTCTGCAAGTAGCATTTCGACACTTTCCTGTCTGCGGGCGGTGGCAAAAACGCGATAGCCGCGTGCCTGTAATCCGTGCGCAGTACAATAACCAATACCACTGGAACAGCCGGTGATCAATATGGTTTTTTTCATAGGCTAAAGTTCGTTCTGGATACGTTTATACCCTTGTACAAGTGAATTGTTCGTTCGAGCAACATCTTCAGAAAATTCGGACGCCCAGGGCGATACTTTTTTAACTGAAGCCAGGTCAGTTTTAGGACCAATGCGTTGCGTAGAGGGCACATAAAAGCCTGCTGGCAGATTGCAACCATCAACAACCGAATTATGGCGGACAACGCATCCTTCTCCGATTGTGCAGTTGAACAGCACACTGTTAAATCCGACGAATACTCCGGGACCAACAGTGCAGGGGCCATGTACAATAGCGCGGTGAGCAATTGATGTTCTTTCTCCAATAGTCACGGCAGCACCCGATTTGGAATGTATGACCACGCCATCCTGAATATTGGAATGTGCACCAATTGTTATAGGCTCCATATTACCGGATTCGTCCACTTCATCTGCCCGAATAACAACGTATGGTCCAATAAATACGTTTTCATGAACAATAACGCGCCCGCAAAGAATGGCGGTGGGATCAATAAAAGCGTTTTCGTGGACGACCGGCAGATCACCTGAAGGGTTTTTTCTAATCATGATAATTTCAGAGTAACGTTATAAGTAGCGATGGATATCTATGACTATGGCGTAAAGACGATTGATGGACAGCATAAACTGCTTGGGGATTATAAAGGCAAAGTCTTGCTGATAGTAAATACAGCGAGTAAATGCGGGTTTACACCGCAATATCAGGGGCTGGAAGCACTTTATCAAAAATATAAGGATCGGGGACTGGTTGTACTCGCTTTTCCCTGTAATCAGTTTGGTCACCAGGAACCGGGTAATGAGCACGAGATTCAGGAATTTTGCTCATCCAGCTACGCTATCAGCTTTCCGTTGTTTGCGAAGATCGAAGTAAATGGTGCGAATGCTCATCCGCTCTATCAGTACCTGAAGAATGAAAAACCGGGAGTGCTGGGTTCCAGGGGCATTAAATGGAATTTCACCAAATTTCTGGTAGATAAAACCGGAAAAGTTGTCAAACGGTATGCGTCAACTGACAAACCGGAGGCGTTGGTCGAAGATATTGAACATCTGCTTTGATTGCGTTTGGTTTATATGAATCCGGCTTCATCCCTTAACATCGATTTTTCAGCTCCCCCGGCTGAGGTGGCCCATTCCCTGATAGGTGTGACGCTTATGCTAAATGGCGTGGGCGGGCGCATTGTGGAGGTGGAGGCCTATGATTATGAAGATCCTGCGTCGCACTGTTTTGGTGGAATGACACCGCGTAATCAGGTGATGTTCGGGCCACCTTGTCATGCGTATGTTTATCGTTCTTATGGAATACACTGGTGTTTCAATATCGTGTGTTGTCCGCCGGGACATGGTGCCGGTGTTTTGATTCGGGCACTGGAACCACTGGCAGGACTGGATATGATGCGGGCACGGCGTGGACTGGATAATATACGCTTGCTTTGTGCCGGCCCGGGACGTCTCTGCCAGGCGCTGGGAATTACTATGGCATGTAGCGGCATGCCGGTTGATGCTCTTCCATTTCAGCTGTTGCCGGCAACAACCGCAGTAACGGTTGTCACCGGGCCGCGTATTGGTATTTCCAGGGCTAAGGAAACGCCCTGGCGTTTTGGGCTGGCAGGGTCTCGCTTTCTGAGTCGTCCGTTTCGTTGAGGAATCTCTGAAAAACTGCCTGGCTGTTCCTCTGCGTGTTAAAGCCGGATTACAGAAGGATAGAAGAAATTCCTTCTGTTTTTATAGTGTTTATCGAATTGATTTATCTCAGCTCTTTTCTACAACGTAGCGCAGAAGATCGGTTGAGGTGAGGATACCCCATGGTTGATTCTCTTCAGCCTGGATGATAAGGCTGTTGATTTTATTATCCAGCATTGTCCGGATAGCTGTATTGATTTCAGTGGATGGCTTGATCACGATAGGGGCATCACTCATGAGATCCATGACAAGATGCTCGGTTTTAACATTTTTTGGATCATGCCTGGCGATTGACAAGTCTCTGTCGCTGAGTACACCCACCAGCTTTCCTCCATCCAGTACCGGAAGATGGTGGCAGGAAAATTCTTTCATCATCTCCAGGGCTTTTTCAACAGAAATATCAAAGCCTATGGTTTGGGGCATGGGAGTCATAAGATCACGAACTTGTGTCATTTTCTGCCTCGTAATATTTCAACCAGTACATCCAGGGCATCAGTTACCGTGAATATGCCCTGCAAATCGCCGTTTTTGTTTGCTACCAGCACACTACCAATCTTTTTCTCTGACATTTCCAGAATGACATCTTCAATGGAAGTATCACTCTGAAAAGTAACAGGATCAGGAGTCATCAGATCGTTTGCCCTGACCAGGAATTTTTCACGGGCGCTTAATGCTGAAACAATTCTGAGATCCCGCTCGCTGACGATTCCCGTTATTTTGCCATCCGACATTATAGGAATATGGCGAACTTTGAGATTTTTGACGATATCCAGCAATTCGTCGATCGAGCTGTCTTCACGCGCGGTGACCGGATAGGGCGTGGTAAATTCTTGAATTGGTAATTCCAGTTTCGTGCTCATAAACATCTCCATATGCGTGAACTGGTTTGAGTTATACCAGATCGTAAAGTATTAGGGAATCTCGTTCAGGTGAAATGAAAGCTGGTTGTTTATTTTCTTGCCGGTGTCCTTTTTGCTTGCGATCGGGATCCGGGTTTGCGTTTGGGATCACGACCGGGTTTGGCTGTATCCGAAGCTACGGTTGCTGTGCTTTTCTTGTCCGGGTTGGTCCGGTATATAATTAAAATCTTGCCGATCTGCTTGATGGGCGCAGCATTCAGAGAAAGGCAAATTTGCTCCAGCAGATAAGCCCTTTGATCCCGATCGCCTTCAAGTACTTTGACCTTGATAAGCTCATGCTTCAAAAGGCTGCGATCCAGTTCACTGATAACGTTTTCCGCTAACCCGTCCTTGCCGATTGTTACGACAGGATTCAGGTGATGTGCACTGGCAACAAGCTGACGGCGTAGCGCCATATCAAGTTCAAGCATAAATTTCCTTCTTTAAAGCACCGGATTTTACCTGATGAAATCAGCCAGAACCAGCAGAGCCTGGATAAGAGCGCATATCAACGATAGCTTTGTTCGCAAGGCCAACCACGAGGGCTATCGCTCACGTGCAGCCTACAAATTACAGGAAATTGCCGAACGCGATGCGCTTTTTATGCCAGGTATGACTGTTGTTGATCTGGGGGCGGCACCAGGCAGCTGGTCGCAAGTAGCGCTTGAATCCGTCGGAGCAGCAGGGAGGGTGTTTGCGCTGGATATGTTAGATATGGCGCCTTTGCCTGGGGTGACCTTTATTAAAGGAGATTTTCGCAAAGATGATGTTCTGGCTGAGCTGGAGAAAGCGCTGGATGGAAAACGGGCAGATCTTGTAATTTCCGATATGGCACCCAATCTTACCGGTATCCGGGTCAGTGATCAGGCGCATGGCATGTATCTGGCCGAGCTTGCCTTGGCGTTCTGCCGTGAACATTTGAACCCCGGTAAAAATTTCCTTGTCAAAGTATTTCAGGGAAGTGACTTTGAAACATTCCGGCAATCAATGCAGGCTGATTTTGCAAAGGTCGTCATCAGGAAACCAAAGGCTTCGCGAGATCGCAGTAAAGAGCTATATTTACTGGGACTGGAAAAAATAATCTGATAGACTGCGGTAATAGTTCTGTAATAAATAAACCACAGCGTTTCAAATACTGGGTTTCGTCGAGAAGCAAAATTGAGGAGCTAACATGAATAATTTAATTAAAAACATGGCGATCTGGCTGGTGATTGCATTGGTGCTGATGACAGTATTCAATCAGTTTTCCACTCGGCAGCCATCCCAACCTCCCATGGAATATTCACAGTTTATCAGTGAAATGCACCAGGGCAGGATAGCCAAGGTAGTCATTGATGGCCGCACCTTAAGAGGATCAAAAACAGATGGTCGTTCATTTATTGTCCATTCACCTTCCGATCCGTGGCTGGTAAGTGATCTGTTAAAAGCGGGTGTGGCAGTGGAAGCCAAGCCGGAAGAAGAACCTTCCATGCTGATGAGCATACTTGTGTCATGGTTCCCGATGTTGCTGCTGATTGCTGTCTGGATCTTTTTCATGCGCCAGATGCAGGGAGGCGGTCGCAGCGGTGGTGCTTTCTCGTTTGGGAAAAGCAAGGCCAGAATGCTTGATCATAAAAATAACAATGTGACCTTTGCGGACGTGGCTGGTTGTGAGGAAGCCAAGGAAGAAGTTGCCGAACTGGTAGAATTCTTGAGAGATCCTTCCCGGTTTCAGAAACTGGGTGGCCGCATTCCTCGTGGCGTATTGATGTGCGGTAATCCGGGAACGGGTAAGACGCTGCTGGCGCGTGCAATTGCCGGTGAAGCGAAAGTTCCGTTTTTCAGTATTTCCGGTTCGGATTTCGTCGAAATGTTCGTGGGTGTTGGTGCCTCTAGAGTAAGAGATATGTTCGAGCAGGCAAAAAAACATGCACCCTGCATCATTTTTATTGATGAGATCGACGCAGTAGGTCGTCAGCGTGGTGCCGGCCTGGGTGGAGGAAATGATGAACGCGAGCAGACGTTGAACCAGCTGCTGGTTGAAATGGATGGTTTTGAAGGCAATATGGGCGTGATTGTGATTGCTGCCACCAACCGTCCGGATGTGCTGGATCCCGCTTTGTTGCGTCCCGGCCGGTTTGACAGACAGGTGGTTGTTCCGTTACCGGATATTCGCGGTCGGGAACAGATTCTGCAGGTGCATATGCGTAAGGTTCCTGTTTCTCCTGATGTAAAAGCCAGTGTTCTGGCAAGGGGAACACCTGGTATGTCAGGAGCGGATCTGGCCAATCTGGTGAACGAAGCAGCGCTGTTTGCTGCCCGGGCCAATAAACGTCTGGTCGATATGGACGATTTTGAACGTGCCAAAGACAAGATCCTGATGGGAGCTGAACGGCGCTCTGTTGTTATGCCGGAGAATGAACGGCGCAATACCGCCTATCATGAATCGGGACATGCAGTGGTTGCTTATTTGCTGCCAAAAACTGATCCGGTGCATAAGGTTTCCATTATTCCTCGTGGACGGGCATTGGGCGTAACCATGCAGCTTCCGACCGAGGATCGGTTCAGTATGGATCGTGACCAGATTCTGCAGACAATTGCTGTTATGTTTGGTGGTCGTATTGCGGAAGAAGTGTTCATGAATCAAATGACAACGGGAGCTTCCAACGACTTCGAGCGCGCTACCGATACCGCTCGCAAAATGGTAACGCAATGGGGTATGTCTGAAGCGTTGGGACCCATGGTATATGGTGAAAATGAGGGTGAGGTATTTCTTGGACGTTCTGTTACGACCCAGAAAAATCTGAGTGAAGCAACCATGCAAAAAGTTGATGCCGAGATTCGCCGAATCGTCGATGAGCAATACGCGCTTGCACGCAAAATCATCGAGGAGAACAGGGATAAAATTGAAGCGATGACACAGGCATTACTTGAATGGGAGACGATAGACAGCGAACAGATCAAGGATATTATGGAAGGTCGTCCGCCACGTCCGCCGCAATCGCCCTCTTCCAAAGGCTCATCAGCCAGCAGCAGCGGTGAAGTCAAACAACCCGCAAGCGAGCCTGCTACAACGGAAGAAGCGCCGGCTCAAAAAGTGGAAGTTTAGAAAAATTATATATTTCTGATAGATGGCCTGTACGGGTAAAACGTACAGGCCATTTTTCTTGCCAAAATGAGTAAATTGCAAAATCTTCTTCAAGAAAAGCGCCCATTGATCATGGGGGTGATTAATGTCACCCCCGATTCTTTTTCCGACGGTGGGCATTTTGATACCACCAGAAAAGCGACAGAACAGGTAGAACGTTTGGTGCAGGAAGGAGCGGATATTCTTGATATTGGAGGAGAATCTACCCGTCCCGGAAGCCGGTCTGTCGGGGCGAATGAAGAGTTGTCGCGAGTCATGCCAGTGATAGAGTTCGCGTTGAGTATGAATATCCCGGTTTCGGTTGATACTTCCAAGCCGGAAGTCATGCGGGTTGCGATTGATGCCGGAGTAACCCTGGTGAATGATACCAATGCGCTGCAGGCGCCAAGGGCTCTGGAAATTGTTGCGAACAGCTCCGTCATGACTTGCCTTATGCATATGCAGGGCAATCCTGAGACCATGCAGCTTAATCCGCACTATTCGGATGTGGTTGCTGAGGTTATGAGCTTTCTGAAGCAGCGTGTTGCATCGGCAATAGCGGCCGGGATTGCACGTGACCGAATCATTGTTGACCCAGGTTTTGGTTTTGGCAAAACACTGGCACACAATCTTGCCCTGCTGCATCAGCTGGATAAAATTGCTGCCATGGGATGGCCCGTTATGGCCGGGCTTTCACGTAAATCCATGCTGGGAACGATTACAGGGAATGCAGTTGATAATCGTGTACATGCCAGTGTAGCGGCTGCTCTTCTGGCTGTAGGGCAGGGAGCCAGGATTGTGCGCGTGCATGATGTCAAAGCGACTCGTGATGCCTTTTCTGTATTTGCAGCAATGGATCGTATTGATCCGGGATTTCTGAAGAACCCTTCATAGTAAAAACTTCTGCGTGAATTCCATATAGTTATGCATACGTGTTTTATGAGATGGAATGCAAAGCGAATGCAGCAGTGAATGACAGGTTTTCTCGCAATGCATCCAGCGTTGCAGATCGCTCTATAAAATCCGTATCTCAAGAAGTAATCCAGCGAGCCAATCATTTGAAATTGTATGATGATCAATATCGGAGTCTTATAATGGCATGACGATTGAATAACTGGTAGATGTAAATCTGACGGGTATTTGTGACCGTAAGCCATGAATCGGGCGAAGGTCTGATTTGATTAAATATTCCAATTTGAAATTTGACAAGGAAGCGATGCGGATATGAAGAGAAAATATTTTGGTACAGATGGCGTTCGTGGAAAGGTGGGTGAATTTCCGATTACGCCTGATTTTTTCTTGCGTCTGGGCTATGCTGTTGGCAAGGTATTGCTTGCTTCTGACTGGAAACTCACTACAGACAAACGGCCAACCATTCTTATAGGAAAAGATACGCGAATATCCGGTTATATGCTGGAATCTGCACTGGAAGCAGGTTTTTCAGCGGCAGGAGTGGATGTGGTTCTGTCCGGCCCGCTGCCAACGCCGGCAGTAGCTTATCTGGTTCGAGCCCTGCGTATTCAGGCAGGAGCGGTTATTTCCGCTTCGCATAATCCATTTGATGATAATGGTATAAAGTTTTTTTCTTCCGAAGGCTTAAAGCTACCGGATAGCATGGAGCTCCAGATTGAAGCCGAGCTGGATTCTCCCCTGACAGTAACTGCTTCTACCAAACTGGGGAGAGTGCATCGTCTCAATGATGAAGAGGGGCGATATATTGAATTCTGCAAAAGTACCTTTCCGAATCAGCTGGATTTGCGTGGCTTGAAAATTGTGGTTGACTGTGCCAACGGTGCGGATTATCGGATTGCCGGGCATGTTATGCATGAATTGGGGGCGGATGTTATTACCATTCATGCCAATCCGGATGGATTCAACATCAATCATGAATGTGGCGCAACCCATATCAAGACGCTACAAAGTGAAGTTTTGCGACATAGTGCGGATCTTGGCATTGCCGTGGATGGTGATGGTGATCGGGTACTCATGGTCAGCGGAGAAGGCGTGGTGTACGATGGAGACAGCTTGGCCTACATTATTGCCAGACATCGTCAGCAGCGCGGTGTGCTGCAGGGAGGCGTGGTTGGCACGCTTATGACCAATCTGGCGGTTGAACAGGCGTTTGAGCGATTCGGCATTCCGTTTATTCGGGCAAATGTCGGGGATCGCTATGTTTCCGAGCTGCTGCAACAGAACGACTGGTATTTGGGAGCGGAGAATTCCGGCCATATCATCTGCCGTGACAAGCATACGACGGGTGACGGGATTATTTCAGCTCTCCAGGTTTTGCATGCATTGCGGGATACAGGGTTGACGTTTGCTGATTTGATGCGTGATGTTACTTTCTTTCCTCAGCGGTTAATTAATGTGAAGGTTTCCAGGGAATTTGATTTCCAGAATAATCAGATGGTGGAAGCATGCAAAAATGAAGCTGAACAGGCGTTGGGAAGTAATGGACGTATTCTGCTGCGTGCTTCCGGTACCGAACCGTTGATCAGGGTGATGGTAGAAGGTAAAGAGCTCCAGCAAATTGAATACTGGGCTGGAAAGATTGCCGAAACAATTCAGCAGCAGGCCGCTGCTGTCGACTGATGGATGCTGAAATATTTTTTCAAGGTTTGCAATGTGTTCTATCTGGTTCTGTCGGATATTGATTGTATTTGTGAGAAAGTAATTCACGGTATTTTTCTGGATTCCTGGAAACCAGGATAGCTATCATGCAAAAAAAATTATTGAAATTTTGGAACAGAATCGGGATATTGATTCTGGTTCTTGTTTTTACAGGAGGGTGTGGCAATCATGTTCAAACCAGGCCTCTGATCAAGATTGGTGGATCAAGTACGGTTTTTCCGGTCATAGAAGCGGTGGCGGAAGACTTTCAGATAGCCCGGAAAGGAACAGTGATGGTAACCGTCGGTATTTCCGGTACGGGTGGAGGATTCAAGAAATTTTGCCGGGATGAAATCGATATTGTGAGTGCATCTCGTCCTATCCTGTCGTCTGAAATGGAGCAATGTCGCAAAAGCGGAGTGCAGTATATCGAAATGCCAATTGCGCTGGATGCTTTAACGATTGCGGTTAATCCTGAAAATGACTGGATCAGCTCCATGACAGTTGCTGAACTGAAAAAAATATGGGAGCCGGCAGCACAGGAAAAAATATTAAACTGGAATCAGATCAATCCAGCCTGGCCCGACGCTAAAATTAAACTGTTTGGTGCAGGCGCAGATTCAGGTACCTTTGACTACTTCACTGAAGCTATTGTTGGCAAGGCGAAATCAAGCCGGGGAGATTTTACCGCGTCAGA
>JACTML010000186.1 GCA_014584635.1 Nitrosomonas eutropha
GAAAAGCCGGAGCATCGCCGGAGAAATTGAGCCCAATTCGGTCGCGATCATCGTTACGCAGTGGGATTCATTGAAAATCTCGGGTTATTCGAGGTGCCCTAGTGTATGTGTTCAATTGGAAGAGGTCGTTTGACTGCAAATCCCTGGGCATAATCAATCCCGATTCCTGCCAGTTTTTCCAGAATAGCTTGTGTTTCCACTAATTCGCCGATTGTCCTGATTTTCAGGGCATGCGCAAACTTGTTGATATTTTCAGTTTTTTTCAGATCCTCTGCATTGCGCAAGATATTACAAATCATGCTGCCATCTATCTTCAAAAAATCGGCTTTAATATGTTTCAGCAAGTCAAATGACGCACGGTTATGATCGAAGCTGCACAGTGAAATCAAACACCCCAGTTGCTGTATCTTCTTTATAAACAGCGCTGTATTGTGCAAATCTTCCATGACATCGAATGTTTCTATTTCAAAACATAATTTTTCAGGTTGTATTTTGGCTTGTTCCAGAAGATTCTGAATGTGATGAATAAATGTCGGATCCTTAAGCGTACTTCCAGACAGATTGATACAAAATGAGGCTTTTGTACTGATTTTTCTTTCTGAAAGATACTGGATAATTTTTTTTACCACCCATCCATCCAGACGCGACATCAGATTATGTTTTTCAATGAGCGGAAGAAATGCTCCAGGGGGAACAAGATTGGATTCTTCCTCCGCCATACGAATAAGAATTTCATAATAAATTTCAGCATGCTCATCCGATTTAACGGGCAATATTTTTTGACAGAAAAGACGAAATTCCTCACGTTCAATCGCCAGAATAATGCGCCTAGCTGAATCCAGCGCTGACTGTGATCGCTGTTCCGCATTTTCGCCAACGCCTTGCACATGCTTTACTTTTTTCGATGAATCATTTTCATCCGTAGATTTTTCCCCGGAACGCTTTAGAGGTAATTCACCTTCTTTTACAAACCGGGGGGTATAGAGAATATAAAATCCGATGACTTTTCCACCGGAGTCATAATGTGGTATCAAATTAGCAGTAACCAAACAGGCTGACCGGTTTGGAAGTTGTTGAACATATTGATTCTGTACTGTTTCACCGGATAAAACGCGCTCTATTCCTTGTGCGATATGAGTGTAGGACGGACCATTGAGAAACTCTCGCAGGGGGTGATTTTCTATTTGCTCAGATCTTAGCCCAAACCACTGGCGAAAAGCCCGATTATGATAGTGACATCGCTGTTCCGTATTACAGTAAGCCAGCATACCCGGAAAGTTATCATCTACGATTTGCAGTTTGGCTTTATTCTCCGAGGAAGTTTTTTCAGCCCAGAGTCGGTATTTTATTTCATTGGCAAGGCGTTCTTTTTGAGCGGCTAATTGCGCGAATTGCATTGAAAAAGCTTTTTCAGTATGTACAATCTGAATAGCTGTAACAAACATAGCCGTTATCAGAGCCACCCATAATCCTGCGACGACATGCGATTCAATAGAAAACACAGAGTGATCCAGTGCAACCAGTAAACCAGTAATAATCACTGCTACAGTTACTGGCAAAAAGGGTTTGATGGTATTCAGTTTCGAGTAGGTATACATAGTCATATTCAGGAAATCCGGTTAAGAGATATTTTTCCAGACAGATCTAGCTGTAAGATTCAAGCGGGTGTACAGCAGCCCAAAACTTCCAGAGACTGCGGGGCGTCAACATAAAATTTCGAGTTGAATGCTTTCCGATGACCGTGAGCTTTAACCGTGTTATTTGTCTTTTCTTCAACGCTCCCAGTAACGGGGCAAACCAGTTTTGTTCGATTTTCACTAACTCATTTCTCCAATGAAATGCATCTCTGTAACTGGCAAAGCTCTGAAGGTTATCTAAAAAAACCAGCTGCTCACCTGAACTGTCAGAGTGTTGCAGTAATTCTTCCGCATTCTCCGGCAAGGCGTGGCATGAAATTTTCCCCATTTTCGCCAGTGCACAAACAAAAACGTGACTGCTCCAGATTCTGGCGTAAGGTGCATGCACTTTTTGTGGTGCAACACCTCCCCCCCATACCCATACACTGTTAATCGCCAGCTCTCCACGAGCTTCTCTTGCCTGATTTAACGAATGGTCATATAAAAGCATCTGTATTTCATTAATTCTGCTATTCCAGATCGAACTATCATTACCATGGGGGAGAAGGTCATTTATATTCTGGCCCACAGCCTCACTCAAAAGAAATGTCTGTAACTCAGGCGTTTGGTTACACCGCAGATACCAGCGATCAGAATGAAGAGGCAACAGAGTTAAGCCATCAGCTGAAATTAACTCGTTAATGCTATCGGTAAATGAAATTGCTTCCTTTAGGGAAATATTCAGAATATGGCTATCACCTAAAAGCAGATGATTATTTTCAATCCGGAGATGGACCGGATCAACGCGTAGCCAGTACTTCTTTTCTTCAGATTCAGCACTTCCCCTATCCAACTGCAATGTTATGGGGGCAACAGGCCAATCATATTGCTTAGCTACATTAAACATCTCACATAACCAGGATTCTGCTGTCCGCCCGGTACCTTCAGTACGAAAACCTTTTGCAAGAATCGTCTTCAATGCCGGTAATTCCAGATGACGGTAAATATCTGTTTGTAAATTATCTGGCCAAAATAAAGCGGGGATACATAAATGTAAATTCATACAAAACTGTAGATAAATATAAAAACATCATTGAAGCCCTGTTCAGGAAGCATTGTCAAATCTGGTATCCGGTTCTTCAGGTAGCTGTCTTCCTGATCGCTTCATAGCCCGCTACAACCGCAGCTCCTTTTCCCGCAATATGACTCATGAAGAATTCACACAGAGCCCTTTTACATAAATATATGCAGTTATCAGTTGCAAAATTTTCAAAGATAAATATAATTTTAAGAATTATTCTCATTAGTAATTAAATTTACTGCGATCGCGAGTTGAATAACTATATAGAGCTCGTATTTTCTGAAAACCATTCGACAAAAGTTATCTTTCATGTATATTTGCGTATGTAACGGAGTGACTGAGCGCGACATTCATGAGGCTGTAAAACAAGGAGCCGTAAGAATGCGTGATCTGAGAACCTGCTTGGGTGTCACCGGACAGTGTGGCGTTTGCGCGTGCCATGCCAAGACAACTCTGGACAAAATACTGAGCCAGGAACTCTCTCGACAAACTAATGCAAGCCCTTCCTGAGCTACTGAAACTTGCAAACTGACCATCCGGAGAAAAATTATGAAAGGTAATGCTGACATAATCCGCTGGCTGAATCGCCAGCTACAGCTCGAGCTGACCGCGATCAACCAATATTTTCTACATGCGCGCATGTATAAAAACTGGGGATTTAATAAGCTTGGAGAGCATGAATACCAGGAATCTATTGAAGAAATGAAACATGCGGATCAATTAATTGAGCGCATTCTTTTTCTTGAAGGACTACCTAACCTGCAAGAACTCGGAAAACTATTAATTGGAGAAAATGCACAAGAGTGTATCGCTTGTGACCTCGAACTGGAACGAGCAGGTAGAGAGATGCTCATTAGTGCAGTAGCTGCTTGCGAAACTGCACAGGACTTTGTCTCGCGCGAGATTTTTAAAGAAATTCTGGAAGATACGGAAGATCATATTGACTGGCTGGAAACGCAACAAGATGTAATGCAGAATGTCGGTCTTCAGAACTGGCTGCAAAGCCAGATTTAATAAATACCTGTTATTTTGGCTTGTTATTTAGCAGGCAAAATAGCAGGAAGCCTTATAAGTCAGAAACAAATATTCTTCTTCTGACCACACGTCAGAACACAGCTGAGTCTGATCAATTATTTCAGACTCAGCCATTAAAATAGCTGTATGCATTCGTCTACATATTCCTTACAACTGATCATAAATTAGAAATGTACTGATAGAATACGAGGAATATTTACTCATATCTGTATTCCTGTACTTAGTATTATGACTATTAATTGTACGCAGTGCGGAAGTAGCCGAATATACAAATCCCGTTTCAGACCAGGCGAACGCACTCCTTCAAACTTTCTGCTTTCCCCTTATCGCTGTCGGGAGTGCAAGGCACGTTTTCTTGCCAGAAATAACGATGCTTATTTCGTAACCACAATAAGCATTGGTTGTATATTCCTGTTTGGAACTCTGATATGGATCGGTTTTTCTTCTGACGAACCTATAGGTAGCAACCTGCCGTCTCAATCACAAACAGCTCCAGTTGAGTCATTTCACCCTACCCTCCAATCTGCACCGGTAATCGCATCAAAGAAAACGATACCAGAAGCAATTGCTTCTGGAGAAAAAATCAGCCTCGAATCAATCAAGGGCGAGGAAACACATTCCACACCGGATCCCAATGACAACCGGTTTTACACAATTAATCTCTTTCTTGAAAAAGCAAAAAAAGGTAACACGGATGCCCAGTACCAGCTGGGTTTACTGTATCTGACCGGCAAAGGAACACTTCAGGATTTCTCTGAAGCTTCTAAATGGCTCACCCTGGCTGCTGAACAAAATCACCCTCCTGCCCAATATGAACTGGGTCTTCTCTATCAAGTCGGCCAAGGTGTAGAGATGGATAATGAAAAAAGTTATATCTGGTTTAATCTGGCTGCGGCTGCCGGTATAGAACAGGCAGCATTAGCGCGCGACAAGGTTATGCGCTCTCTTAACAGAGCACAACTCGCATCAGCACAGAAAAAAGCCCGGGAATGGCTGCTTTTCAAGAGTAACTCTGAAAAGAAGTTATCCGGGCTAATTGGACAAAACAATAATGAAGATACCCTGATTACAACGCCTTAACCATATCTTCGACGACCTTTTTCGCATCACCAAATACCATCATCGTCTTATCCATATAAAAAAGGTCATTGTCCAATCCTGCATAACCGGCCGCCATACTGCGTTTAACAACCATCACTGTACGCGCCTTATACGCCTCCAGAATCGGCATTCCGTAAATAGGACTTCCCTGAACATTCGCCGCAGGATTAACGACGTCGTTTGCACCCAGCACCAGCACAACATCAGTATTTGGAAAATCACTATTGATCTCTTCCATTTCCTGAACCATTTCATAAGGAATTTCAGCCTCGGCGAGCAATACATTCATGTGACCAGGCATGCGGCCCGCAACAGGATGAATGGCAAACCGAATATTAATTCCCTTTTCATGTAACGCTAAAGCCAGTTCCTTGACGGCATGCTGCGCACGTGCCACAGCCAATCCGTAGCCTGGAATGATAATAACGCTGTCAGCATTTCCCAGCAGGAACGCCGCATCATCTGCACTACCGCTACGGTAGGTTTTTTGCGTACCATCACTAGCGCTCTGGGTGCCGCCATCACTCCCGAAGCCCCCAAGAATCACAGAAAGAAACGGACGATTCATAGCCTTACACATAATGTAGGAAAGAATCGCACCAGAACTGCCTACCAGAGATCCAGCAATAATCAGCATCGGATTACCCAGCGAAAAACCGATTCCTGCTGCAGCCCATCCGGAATAGGAGTTCAACATGGAAATTACAACCGGCATATCTGCTCCGCCGATTGGGATAATAATGAGGAAACCCAGCAGAAAGGCAATTGCTGTCATGGTAAAAAACGCTGTCCAGTTTGTTGTTTCACTGAAGAAAAACCACAAACCGAAACCAATCATAACGATTGCCATCAGCAGGTTAATCATATGCTGGCCACCAAAAACAATTGGTGCACCGCTCATACGTCCGGATAACTTGAGAAAAGCAATAACTGATCCGGACCATGTCATGGCACCGATAAATGTCCCCAGGAAAAGCTCAAGTTTATTACCGGCAGGCAATACTTCCGGAAGATCAAATGAAACCGGGTTATTGACAGCTGCAATCGCAATAAGCACGGCAGCAAGCCCAACAAGCGAGTGCATAAATGCAATAAGCTCGGGCATGGCAGTCATTTGAATACGCTGCGCTACAATCGCACCGATGGCGGCACCGATGGCAATACAGCTTAAAATCAGCGTCCAGTTCCCGGTAATGGTCAGAGTTGTAGCAACAGCAATACCCATTCCCAACATACCCAGGAGATTACCGCGACGAGCAGCAACAGGTGAGCTTAACCCCTTGAGTGAAAGAATAAAAAATACAGCCGCTACCAGATAGGCCAGCGCAATAGAGTTAACAGACATTTAGGCTTGTCCCTTTTTATCTTTTTTCTTAAACATTTCCAGCATACGCTGGGTAACGAGAAATCCACCAAATACATTGATAGATGCCAGAACTACGGCTACGGCACCCAGCCATGCACCCCAGTCCGCTTCAGCTGAACCTGCTGCCAACATTGCTCCGACCAGAATAATACTGGAAATTGCATTTGTTACTGACATCAGAGGAGTGTGAAGGGCTGGCGTTACGTTCCACACCACATGGTAACCCACAAAAACTGCCAGAACGAATATCGTCAGGTTGATGATCGTTGGATCAATTTCTCCAATCATGTGTCTTCCTTATCGTATAGAGATTCATAAATTTCAGATATAAAAATACAGTCAGTCATCTGTTATTTACCTGCAATTTCCCCATTTGCGCAAATCAGGCTGCCTTTGATAATTTCATCCTCATGGTCTATTTTAAGCTCGCCAGTCTGCGCATCCAGTATCAAATTCAGAAAATTCAGCAGATTACGTGCATACAAGGCACTGGCATCAGCAGCCACCAAACCAGGAAGATTTGCGCTACCAATTAAATGTACACCGTATTTAACAACAGTTTTACCAAGCTCTGATAAAGGACAATTACCACCCGCTTCAACTGCCATATCAACTATTACCGAACCGGGTTTCATTGCTTTGACAGTTTCTTCCCTGATCAGAACGGGAGCCGGACGACCGGGAATCAGCGCAGTTGTAATGATGATATCCGCTGCCGCTGCACGTTCATGAATCAGCTCACTCTGCCGGCGCTTATAATCCTCTGACATTTCAGTTGCGTACCCGCCTGCTGTTTCCGCGTTGGCTTTTTCTTCGTCTGTCAGCGGTACTTCCACAAACTTGGCTCCCAAACTTTCCACTTGCTCCTTAACGGCTGGTCGCACATCGAAAGCTTCAATTACAGCCCCCAGGCGTTTGGCTGTTGCAATCGCCTGCAATCCTGCTACACCCGCTCCCAGAATCAGCACACGTGCCGCCTTAACCGTGCCGGCAGCAGTCATCAGCATGGGGAAAAATTTCTGATACACGTTTGCGGCCAGAATAACGGCTTTATAACCACCAATATTCGCCTGAGAAGACAGCACATCCATACTTTGTGCCCGCGATATACGCGGCAGTTTTTCCATGGCAAATGCAGTCACACCATGCCGGGCAATCATTTCGATTTCTTCTGCATGATGCGGCGCAAGCAGACCGATTAATATCGCATCTTTTTTCATATGCGCCAGCTCACCAGCTTCAGGCCCGCGCACTTTTAATACGATCTGCGATTGTTCATATAATTGTGCAGCTTCAGAAACAATAACTGCGCCGGCCTCCTGATATGCAGAATCAGGAATACTGGCGTTTACTCCAGCATTCGTTTGTACCAGAACAGTATGCAATCCTTTAGCAATCAGCTTCTTCACTGTTTCTGGCGTAGCCGCCACGCGTGTTTCTCCTGCACGCGTTTCAGCCGGTATGCCTATGTGCATGGATATTCTCCCTTGTTATTTTGTTTATTCAATAAATATAAATTATAAATCAATTCAGAGAATCTCTGAAAAACGTTAGTGAAGCAGTCGTTCAAGGCAAAAATCAACGAGGAAGCGGAGTTTATACGTAATAAATGAGCATTCTGAGCCGATTTTTAACACAGAAAAGCAACGCAGATAGTTTTTGCAGAGATTCCTTAGAATTGATTGATCTTGCCAACCATTCCCGGACTACAATCAGGAAATATGATTATCACCCTGTCGCAAACAATGCCCGATCCAATGACGTGTCAGTTTTTCCTGAGCACTGTTTTGCCGCAAGCGCGAAGCTAATCCGCTGAAATCAACCAGATCCAGCGGCTGATCCTGATTGAAACAGGAGAAAACATACGAAATTTCACCTGTTTCGGGGTTTTTCTGAGGCTGCAAACACTGCGCGCAAATTTCTTTCATCATGCATTGCATTGGCGAGTTAATCGAACCCACCGCAAAGTGCTCGGCTTTAAGGTAAGGGGCGAGCTGCTGATGCCGGGCAGCAGCTATTGCTGCCATCATGCGATCAGAGCCAATCGCAATAATACGATCAGCAGTTTGCATAGAAATCGGTACATGTCCCAGCTCACCGGCAGCGTAGGCAACCATCGCCTGCACGATATTTCCCACGTAACTCAGATCTCCCGGACGGGAAGGTTGGAATCCCGGTGATTCATCACTGCACCAAACAATGGTATCAGCTGCTGCTTCTATTTCTGCTACCTTGTAGCGATCAGCCAGTTTTTTGTAGCCAGCAAAATATAGTACCCTGCAACCTGCCGCTCGGGCGGCGGCACCAATGGAAAACAGCACTGCGTTACCCAGCCCGCCACCGACCAGTATAACTGTTTCATTGGGCTCAATCTCCGTCGGTGTTCCCGTGGGTCCCATTAAAATAACCGGTTCACCCGGTTGCAGTAACACACATAAATTCGCCGACCCTCCCATTTCCAGTGCAATAAGCGATACCAGGCCTTGCGAAGGATCAACCGAAGCACCTGTAAGTGCAATTCCTTCCATAGCCAAACGAGTTTGCTCGGAAATCTTCGCAAAAGAGGCATAATTCTGAAAACGATAAAACTGTCCTGGATGAAAATGACGGGCAGCCAGCGGCGCATGCACGACAACCTCCACGATGTTGGGTGTCAGACGCTTTACCTCATGGACAGTAGCGCGCAGCTGTTTTCCGATTCCAGTAAAAAACTGTGCATCAGTTTGTGCCGAGACAGGGTTACTCCGGGCAAGCACTCGACTGACTACCGGGTAGCCTTGCTTGGCGCTTGCCATCGCCTTGACCACATTTCCGGAATAAGATGGGTGCAAGTCACCGAAAAAACTGATGGAGCGCCCATCATCGGAGCGACTTAACAGCACGCTGGATGTCTCGGGCTTGGGATTGCCTTTGATAATATCCACCGGCCGACCTTGTTCATCGTAAGAAGCAAAATAACGTCCATTCAGCTTGAAGTGTTGCGCATCCTCACGAGCCAGGACAGTATTCGGCTGAGTACCTGCTGCGACCAGTACTGTCCGGGCAGGGTGCGTCACATCCCTCACCTTATGCCAGTTACCTTCCTCATCCAGCGACTGAACAACAAAACAGATGGACTGAACATGCTCCCATTGATCAATATCAATTCTTGATGGCGTCAATCCTTCAGCAAAATAAATACCCTCCTCCAAGGCTTTTTCCACTTCTTCATGATTTAGTGTATAGGAAGGGCTATCAATCAGGCGTTTTCGATACGCAATCATGGCTCCTCCCCAGGCCTGCAGCAGCGCAGCAACATGAGGTTCGCGATTTTCCTTTATTGCCCGATTTTTTTCATCACGAATGGCTTGCGCATGACGCATAAATTCTTCAGCAATTTCGCGCTCCTCGGTATCCCAGCCAGCTCGTACCGCTTCCTCTCCCTGTACCGCCGTTAATATCTCGTAGCGCTTGAGAAATTTTTCTACCTGCACAGGATAATAAGCCAGTGCCTCAGTTGCAGCATCAATTGCTGTCAATCCTCCTCCTATGACAACCACCGGCAAACGCAACTGCATGTTGGCAATCGAATCACTCTGTGCAGCACCCGTTAACTGAAGTGCC
>JACTML010000084.1 GCA_014584635.1 Nitrosomonas eutropha
CCATAGCAGGGTAATATGGCGTGAATAAACGAGTTTACAGTTGCATTCTCCATTTACCTGAATTCCATGGCACCTCAATCTGAATTTACGCTGCGTGGCGTTGCTGTTGGTATTGTGATTACGCTGATTTTTACTGCGGCCAATATTTATTTTGGTCTGAAGGCGGGGATCACGTTTGCCACTTCGATTCCGGCAGCGGTGATTTCGATGGCGCTGCTCCACAGGTTTCAGCGGGTAACGATTCAGGAAAACAACATTGTGCAGACGGTGGCATCGGCAGCAGGGACATTGTCGGCGATCATTTTTGTGCTGCCCGGTCTGATCATGATCGGCTGGTGGCAGGGTTTTCCGTTCTGGATGACGTTTGGCATTTGCCTGACGGGCGGCGTGCTGGGGGTGATGTACACCATTCCGCTGCGCCGGGCGCTGGTAACCGATTCAAACCTGCCTTATCCGGAAGGTGTTGCTTGTGCCGAGGTGTTAAAAGTTGGCACTGTGACTTGTCAGTCTGATGACGTTTATGGCGAGCAGGCCGTTAATCGTGCCGGGTTGCGGGCGATCATTATTGGAAGTGCCTGTTCCGCGCTGTTTGCCGTAATCGAAGCAACCAGATTATTTGCAGCTTCTATTTCGTACTACTTCAGCGTGGGGACGCGCAGCGTGACCGGGTTTGATTTTAGTCTGTCGCTGGCGTTATTTGCCGTGGGGCATCTGGTCGGTTTATGGGTCGGCCTGGCAATGCTGGCAGGTGCGCTGGCGGGGTGGGGCTGGGCGGTGCCGCATTACAGTGCCTTGCTTGATCTGGCGGATAGTTCAGCGATGCAGCTGGCGCAAACGGTCTGGTCAGAAAAAGTACGGTTTTTGGGAGCAGGTGCCATTGGTGTGGCTGCAGTCTGGGCGTTGATCAAGCTGGTGCGGCCTGTTATCAGGGGGTTGCGGGATGCCTGGTGGGCTGCTCGTCTGCGCAGGACCGGGTATTCGGCAGCTTTGCCGCGTACCGAGTTCGATATTCCGATTTCCATCGTGGGGTTGGTGGTGATTGTGACGCTGCTGCCGCTTATTTGGCTGCTGATTCACTTCATCCACGCCAGTGGATTGCATGCGCATGTCGTCCCGCTGGTGACCGGCACCACCTTCTTTATTGTCCTGATCACCCTTCTGGTTGCAGCAGTGTGTGGCTACATGGCCGGATTGATTGGTTCCAGCAACAGTCCGTTATCAGGAGTTGGCATTCTGGTGGTTGTCGTGGCTGCGCTGTTGCTGATGTTCGGTCTTGGTCATTTGTATCCCGCTGATGAAAAGCGTGCGCTGGTGGCGTATGCACTGTTTGTCACTGCCATCATTTTTGCCGGTGCCACGATTGCCAACGACAATCTGCAGGATCTCAAAACTGGTCAGCTGGTAGGCGCTACTCCCTGGAAACAGCAGGTGGCGCTGGCGATTGGCGTGGCTGCGGGTGCAGTCATCATTCCGCCTGTGCTGGATTTGCTGCGTGCAGGCTATGGTTTTTCAGGTGCGCCGGGTGCTGATCCTGCGCGTGCATTGCCGGCACCGCAGGCTGGTTTGATTGCTGCATTGGCTCAAGGGGTCATCGAACGTGCGATTGATTGGCATCTGCTGGGTGCAGGGGCAGTGATTGGGGGCATGGCAGTGCTCATTGACGAACTGCTTGCGCGCACCGGCATGCGCGCCAGATTACCTCCCCTAGGCGTGGGGCTGGGCATCTATCTGCCAACAGCAACAACGTTAATGGTGGTGCTTGGTGCGTTGGCGGGTGCGGCGTTCAATTATCACGCTGAACGACAATCCGCTTCCCGGGCGGAGGGCGTTAAACGATTAAGCGTACTGCTGGCTTCCGGATTGATCGTGGGAGAAAGTTTGCTGGGTGTCTTGCTGGCAGCTGGCATTGCGTTTTCCGGTAACGATGCACCACTGGCGCTGGTGGAAGGCAGTTTTGCTCCGTTCTCACTCTGGCTGGGTGGGGGTGCATTCCTGTTGTTACTGATTGCGCTGTATCGCTGGGTTATGCGCAATGGGTGATTGCAGCCAGCTATCCAGTAACTGGCGCAGTGTTTCGAAGGGGCGGTAGCCTGTGGTCAATAAATAACGCTGTGCTGCGCTTTCGATCACAAGCGTCGGAAATCCGCTGATACCCCATTGTGCGGCACGCTGAAAACCTTCCAAAGTATGCTGTTTGGCGTTATCAGACTGAAATGCTGAAACGAACTGTGATTCCGGTATAGCCAGATGTACAGCGAGTTCTGCCAGGGTGGCAAGTTGTGTGACATCTTTCTGGTCAACGTAAAAAGCGTGCTGTATCGCCGCGAAGAAGGGAAAGGTTTTTTCCGGATTGATGAATGAGGCGCTGACAACTCCCCGGCAGGCAGGTTCGGTATCGTAAATAAAGGTTTCCGGCAGGGCGTGCTCAAAGGTAAAAGGTTGCCCGGTAGTGGCGTGTACTGTATGCCAGTGCTGCAGGATTTGCGCTCTTTTTTCCGGCAGAAGCGGTGCGGCTGTTCCCGGGCGCAAGCCGCCCGGCATCAGTTTCAGGGTGAAGGCTGTGGCGTATTCCTCTCTGATTTGCGCAATAACCGGTGCAAAACCCCAGCACCATGAACACATGGGGTCGGCGATATACCATAAAACCGGTTTTTCCATGTGTATTGCCGGGCAGTATCAGACAGTACCGCGGCTGGCCCGCTTGCGTTCGTGTTCCAGCAGGAAACGTTTGCGGATACGAATACTTTTGGGGGTGATTTCCACCAGCTCGTCATCCGCGATGAATTCAACTGCTGATTCCAGTGTCAGCTGAATGGGCGGAGTCAGCACAACGGCCTCGTCGTGGCCGGATGCGCGAATATTGGTGAGCTGCTTGCCTTTGATCGGATTGACGACCAGATCATTTTCCCGGCTGTGAATACCGATGACCATGCCCTCGTAAACCGGTTCGCCAGGGTTGACAAACATGCGTCCGCGTTCCTGCAGTTTCCACAATGCATAAGCGACCACTTCGCCGTATTCAGCCGAGATCAGCACGCCGTTTTTGCGCGAGGCAATATCCGGCCGCATCGGTGCGTATTCATCGAAAACATGGCTCATGATGCCGGTGCCGCGCGTCAGCGTCATGAATTCGGACTGGAAGCCGATCAGGCCACGTGCGGGAATACGATAATCCAGTCTGACCCGGCCGCGTCCATCGCTGATCATATCCAGCAGATCGCCACGGCGTGTGCCCAGCGCTTCCATGACCGCACCCTGATTGGCTTCATCGATATCAAGCGTCAATATTTCAAACGGTTCGCACTTGACGCCATCCATTTCGCGAACAACTACTTTGGGGCGGGATACTGCCAGTTCGTAGCCTTCACGGCGCATGTTCTCAAGCAGGATAGTCAAGTGCAGCTCGCCACGCCCGGAAACAAGAAACGAATCGGTTTCACCGGTTTCTTCCAGTTTCAGGGCAACGTTGGTCAGCAATTCTTTTTCAAGACGTTCGCGCAGCTGGCGGCTGGTAACGAATTTGCCTTCCTTGCCGGCAAAAGGGGAGGTATTGACCTGAAAAGTCATCGAAAGAGTGGGCTCATCAACTTTGGGCATGGGCAATGCTTCCGGCTGATTGATATCTGCCAGGGTGGTGCCGATACTGAGTTCGTCGATGCCGCTGATCAGCACAATTTCGCCGGCGGCCGCTTCATTTAATGGCGCCTGCTCCAATCCCTGAAAACCGGATACCTGGTTAACACGCGATTTTTTTGATGATTGTCCGCCCGTCATCACCATGACTTCCTGGCCGGGTTTCAGGCGTCCCCGGCTGATTTTGCCAATGCCCAGACGTCCGACAAAACTGGAATAATCCAGCGCACTGATCTGCAGTTGCAGCGGTTGGTCGGGATCGCCCTTTGGCGCGGGCACATGCTTGAGGATCAGATCAAACAGCGGGCGCATGTCACTGCCAGGTTGATTGGGGTCTGGCGTGGCGTAACCGTTCAGCCCGGAAGCGTAAATTACCGGGAAATCCAGTTGTTCTTCAGTGGCATTCAGTTTGTCGAACAGGTCAAACGTCTGGTTTACCACCCAGTCCGGCCGGGCGCCCGGACGATCTATCTTGTTGACCACCACAATCGGACGTAACCCTGCTGCCAGGGCTTTGCGTGTAACAAAGCGGGTTTGCGGCATTGGGCCTTCAACTGCATCTACCAGCAGCAGCACACCGTCCACCATCGACAGGACACGCTCAACCTCACCGCCAAAATCAGCGTGGCCGGGGGTATCCACGATATTAATGTGAACACCGGCGTAGTCGATTGCGCAATTCTTGGAAAAAATCGTGATCCCGCGCTCGCGTTCGATATCGTCCGAATCCATTACCCGTTCAGCAATGGTCTGGTGGGCAGCAAACGTACCGGCCTGATGCAGCAGTTTGTCCACCATTGTGGTCTTGCCGTGGTCCACGTGAGCAATAATGGCGATATTACGGAGCGGGCGTGTCATAATTAAAGGTTCCTTGGAAGTCGATCCGGGTAATTTGGGAAAAGCCGTAAATTATAGCAGTGATCGAACTTCCTGATTAGTCATGGTGTTATCTGTTCACAGCAAGATTTTCTTAAAGCCCGAAGAAGCATGTTTACTGGAATTATTGAAGCAGTCGGCAGTGTCCGACGGGTTTACCCCAGGAAAAACGCAGTAGGTGTTTATATTGACCCCGGCGAACTGGATCTGACGGATGTCGCTATCGGAGACAGCATCGCTGTTAATGGTGTCTGCCTGACAGTAACCGCTTTTGAGGAAGGCTGTTTTACGGTTGATGTGTCTGGTGAAACACTGAGCTGTACATACGGTCTGGATATTCCCGGTAATCTGCTTAATCTGGAAAAGGCATTGCGGTTTTCAGACCGGCTGGATGGCCATCTGGTTAGCGGACATGTGGAAGGCATCGGTGAGGTTGTACAATTTGAACAAGTGGGTGATCGTTGCCTGCTGGCGATTCAACCGCCGCCGCAATTATTGGGCTATATTATTCCCAAGGGCTCCATTACGGTGGATGGAGTCAGTCTCACCGTCAACCGGATGACATCCGCACGGGTTGAAATCAACCTGATTCCCCATACATTGACCCATACCACTTTCAAACAGTTTAAAGCCGGCAGGAAAGTGAATCTCGAAACCGATATGATAGCGAAGTACGTGGCACGTTTACTCGAACAGGCGCAAGGCAGGCAGTCATGACAATTGCAACGATTGAAGAAGTTCTGACAGACTTCAAAAATGGAAAAATGGTTATCCTCATTGATGAGGAGGATCGTGAAAATGAGGGAGATCTGGTACTGGCTGCTGATTTCGTGACACCGGAGGCGATTAATTTTATGGCGAGATACGGCAGAGGGCTGATCTGCCTGACCCTGACGGAAGAGCGTTGTCGCCAGCTGAAATTGCCAATGATGGTGGCGGATAATCATTCATCGCTGGGTACCAATTTCACTGCATCCATTGAAGCAGCCAGCGGCGTGACAACCGGTATTTCTGCTGCGGATCGTGCGCGTACTGTTCAGGCGGCTGTCAGGGCAGATGCAAAGCCGGAAGATCTGGTTCAGCCGGGTCATATTTTTCCGCTGAAAGCGCAGCAAGGGGGCGTGCTGGCGCGCGCCGGCCATACTGAGGCAGGTTGTGATCTGGGGCGTCTGGCCAGCCTGACAGAAGCGGCTGTGATTTGCGAAATCCTGAAAGAAAACGGTGAAATGGCACGGTTGCCAGATCTGCTTGAATTTGCGGATGAACATCATCTTAAGATTGGTACGATTGCCGATCTTATCCACTATCGCCGGCTCACGGAAAGCCTGGTTACACGGCTGTCTGAACGCCCCCTGCGAACGGTTTACGGAGAATTCAGACTGATTGCCTACCATGATAAAATTACCGGCGTGACGCATCTCGCGCTGGTAAAGGGAACATGGAATGCTGGCGAAGAGGTGCTGGTGCGTGTGCATGAACCGCTGACAGTGATTGATTTGCTGGAAATTGATGCGCCGACACATTCCTGGAGTGTGCATGATGCGATGGCTGCCGTCGCGCAGGCTGAAAGGGGGGTGATTGTGCTGCTGCATCGCAAAAATGATGCAAATGTGCTGACGGAGCGTATTCTGCAGGCGGCTCCTTCCTCTCCAGACAAACCCGTATCGGATTTGCGTCATCATGGCATCGGTGCGCAGATTCTGAAAGATCTGGGTGTCAGCAAGATGCGTCTGCTGGCTACTCCGCGCAGAATGCCCAGCATGACCGGCTTTGGCCTGGAAGTGAGCGGGTACCTGGAGCCGGAAGATCACTCTCGCACATCAACCGGTTTTATCCGTTTTTGATCACAAACCCTGCCATTAACCTTAAAACAGAGAGGTGCAGCTTTTATGTCCTACTATGACAATATTCTTGAAATAGATTCAGACCTTCATGGAAACGGCCTGTGCATCGGTATTGTCATGAGCCGTTTCAACATTGATGTGAGCGAAGGATTGCTGAGTGCCTGCACGACAGAACTTGCCAGACTGGGCGTACAGGAGGCAGACATTGTTCTGGTAACAGTGCCTGGTGCGCTGGAAATTCCGATTGCGCTGCAGAAACTGGCTGCTTCCGACCGGTTTGATGCCCTGATTGCGCTGGGTGCAGTAATTCATGGTGAAACCTATCATTTTGACGTCGTAGCCAATGAATCAGCACGCGGGTTGATGGCTGCCGGACTGGAATATGGCATTCCCGTTGCAAACGGTATTCTTACCACGGATGATGAAGATCAGGCGACTGCCCGCATGGTGGAAAAAGGAGCAGAAGTGGCACGTGTTGCGGTGGAAATGGCTAATCTGGTATTGACGCTGGATGAAATGGATCAGTCCGCATCCTCATGACACCAGCAGACACTGCCCCATCATCCAGGCCCGCATCAGGACATAAAGGCGGCTACAAAAACCGCCGCCGCCTGTCACGCGAACTGGCTTTGCAGGGAATTTACCAATGGCGTCTTGCCGGGGGGAATGCCCGGGATATTGACCGGCAACTGCAACAGGTCAAGTTTTATAACAAGGCGGATGGTTCCTATTTTTCCGATTTGCTGCAAGGTGTGCTGGAACACGCCAGTGGGCTGGAGGCATACATTCAGCCACATCTCGACCGGCAACTGGCGGAACTGAGCCCGGTGGAATGCTCGATTCTCTTAATTGGCACCTATGAAATGGTGCATCATCCGGAAATACCCTGCCGGGCGATTATCAATGAAGCGATAGAACTGACTAAAAGTTATGGCGGGACAGACGGGCATAAGTACGTCAACGGCGTATTGGACAAGCTCGCCGCGAAGTTGCGTGCTGTCGAGTTGCAGTATTCTCCTGCGCGCAACAAAACGCCCGGCTAGGGAATCTCTGCAAAACTGGCTGCGTTGTCTTTTTGCCTTGAACTGACTGCCTTACTAACGTTTTGCGGAGGTTCCCTTGCTTATAAAGATGTCCGTTTTACGATAACCAGTCATGAACTCCGAGTTCGATGTAATCAGTCGCTACTTTACGCGCCCGTCACCCAATGCCGTACTTGGATCGGGTGATGATGCGGCGCTGATAGCGTGTCGGCCGGGGATGGATTGGGCGGTATCGGTGGATGCTCTGGTGGCAGGGCGACATTTTTTTCCTGATGTTGCACCTGAAACACTGGGCCACAAAGCATTGGCCGTTAATCTTTCCGATATGGCAGCCATGGGTGCTACGCCGCGCTGGGTAACGCTTTCTCTGACCCTGACTGAAGCACTGGCGCAGGATGATGCCTGGCTCAAGGCGTTTTCCCATGGTTTTTTTACACTGGCGGATCAGTATCAGGTTGAACTGATTGGGGGCGATACCACCAGCGGCCCGCTCAATATCAGCGTGCAAATCATCGGGGAAATCGAAAAAGGTCGAGCGCTCCGGCGCAGTGGCGCCAGACCGGGGGATGATATCTGGGTATCCGGTTTTCCGGGAGAGGCTGCTCTGGCACTATTGTTTCTGCAGCACCGTATAACGCTGACAGAGCCGGAGGTGGCCCGTTGCCTGACAGCATTGCATACGCCCGCGCCACGTATTGCGCTGGGCAAGGTGCTGATAAATGTGGCACATAGCGCAATTGATATTTCAGATGGCTTGCTGGCTGATCTTGGCCATATTCTGGAATGTTCCGGTGTGGCTGCTGTGGTTGAATTGAATCACATTCCGCGTTCCCCGGCGTTAACCGGCAAACTGCAGCAGGAAAATATTACCCGGCAATTAGCCATTGACTGTTTATTAGCAGGCGGTGATGATTATGAACTGTGTTTTACCGCACCGGAAAATAAGCGTGATGCCATTGCACTGCTTGCGCAGCAAACCGGTGTAAAGCTTTCCCGCATTGGAAAAATCGTACCGGGAAAAGAACTGGCAGTACTGAACGATGATGGTAATCCGCTAATTTTTAACAGAAAAGGCTATGATCACTTCCTTGTCCGATGACTATTCACCACAACGGCAAACGCCATTGAAACCGGATATTGCTTTTGTGCATGTCCGACTCGCGCATTTCGTGGCAATGGGTGCCGGCGTTGGACTTGTCCGCTTTGCGCCAGGGACTTTCGGCACGCTTGCCGCGATTCCGCTTTATCACCTTCTGGATTCACTCTTTGAACCTGTTTCCCTGCTGCTGATTCTGGATGTTTTTTTTATCATGGGAATCTGGGCCTGCGCAGTTACCGGGCGGGCACTGAATTCTCCAGATCATTCCGGCATGGTGTGGGATGAGATTGTCGCCTTTATGCTGGTGCTGTTTTTTACGCCGTCTCACTGGATCTGGCAACTGGCTGCTTTTTTGCTGTTCAGGTTTTTTGATATTGTTAAACCTGCTCCCATTGGTTATCTGGATCAAAGGCTTAAAGGAGGGCTGGGTGTGATGCTGGATGATCTGCTGGCTGCGTTTTACACCCTGCTTTGTATTGCCGGCTGGAAATCGATGGTTTTGTTTCAAAGCTATTTTTGAACGCATCTCAAATTGTTCCGGATGACGCAATGCTGTTGGCGCTTGCCCGGCAAGTCGGACAGATTCTCAAGGATAACGGGTTAAAACTGGTTTCAGCGGAATCCTGCACTGGCGGCTGGATTGGACAGATCGTTACGGCTGTTCCCGGCAGCTCCGCGTGGTATGACCGTGGTTTTATTACCTACAGTAATTTATCCAAACAGCAAGTGCTGCTCGTGCAGCCGCAAACCCTGGCACGGTTCGGTGCGGTTTCTGAACAAACTGCACGGGAAATGGTGCAGGGAGCGCTGGCCGCGAGTCAGGCGCAAATCGCGGTATCTGTCACGGGTATCGCCGGTCCTGCTGGCGATTCTGCGGAAAAACCGGTGGGGACGGTATGTTTTGCCTGGCTGCTTAAAAACCTGTCCATCAGCACAGCCAGTAGCAGAACCTGTTATTTCAACGGTGATCGTGCAGCTGTTCGGCGGCAGTCCGTTGCTGTGGCTTTGCAGGGTATCCTTGAACTGCTGAAAAATTCCGCACCGGTCAATCTCGCGTGAAAGCAGGTATGCTCAAAGTATGTTCCAGTGTTAGCGCCGTCATGCACCCTTCAATAAGAGATTGAGCAGGTCCCCGGTGTGATTCTGTTAGAATCAGCGCGGGAAGCCGGTCAGACAGTCGCTGCCTGGTAACAGGGAGAGGAAAGTCCGGGCTCCACAGAGCAGGATGCCGGTTAATGGCCGGCCGCCGTGAGGCGAGGA
>JACTML010000185.1 GCA_014584635.1 Nitrosomonas eutropha
ACCTGGGTATTATTGCGCCTGTGGCGCTTTGCCAAACCCTACAAATGGCAATTACTTACCGGTTTCATGCTGATGCTGGGCAGCACAGCCGCCGCCCTGGTACCGCCTTACCTGACCATGCCACTGATGGATAACGTGCTGATCCCCTATCAGAATGGCCATCCAATTGATACCGATCGGGTAATAGTTTATTTGTCCGGTTTGCTGGGAGCTGCCATAGTCGCCTGGATACTAGGCTGGTCGCGCACCTACACCCTGGCCAGAGTATCCGAGCGCATTGGCGCTGATTTACGCACAACCACCTACGAGCACCTGCTCAAACTGTCCCAGGCTTATTTTGGTGGCAAACGAACCGGTGATCTGATGGCGCGCATTGGAGCAGAGACGGATCGGATCAATCTTTTTCTTTCGCTCAATCTGCTCGATTTCGCCACGGACGTACTCATGATTGTTCTGACCGTCATCATCCTGGTTTCAATCAACCCGTGGCTCGCACTGGTTACGCTGCTTCCCCTGCCGATCATTGCCTGGCTGATTCATCTGGTGCGTGATCGCTTACGCGTAGGTTTCGAGAAAACCAATCGTGTCTGGGCTGAAGTCAATAACGTGTTGGCAGATACACTGCCCGGCATCCGTGTTGTCAAGGCATTCGCCCAGGAAACAAGAGAAATCGAGCGCTTCCGCATGGTCAATCAGCGCAACGTGGAAATCAATGATCGGGTTAACAAGGTCTGGGCACTGTTTACGCCTACAGTCACACTGTTGACGGAATGCGGTTTACTGGTCGTATGGATTTTCGGAATCTGGCAGGTATCGCAGGATCACATCACCGTTGGAGTGCTTACGGCTTTTCTGGCTTATATCAGCCGCTTCTATCTGCGACTGGATTCAATGAGCCGGATCGTCTCGGCCACGCAAAAAGCAGCAGCCGGCACCAAGCGGATATTCGATATTCTTGATCATGTTTCCAGCGTGCCGGAGCCGGTTAAACCGATTCATTTGCCGACGATAAAAGGGCGTATTGAGCTGCGTAATGTTGGTTTTCGTTACGGAACACGTCGCGTTATCCAAAACCTTGATTTTGCAATCGAACCCGGTGAAATGATCGGTCTGGTTGGTCATAGCGGATCGGGAAAAAGCACACTTATCAACCTGATCTGTCGTTTTTATGATGTAACGGACGGCGCCATTCTGATTGATGACACCGATATTCGTTCACTTCCCATTGCGGATTATCGACAACACATCGGGCTGGTGCTGCAAGAACCTTTTCTGTTCTTCGGCACCATTGCCGAAAATATCGCTTATGGCAAACCGGATGCTTCCCGCAGGGAAATTATTGCAGCAGCACGCGCAGCCCACGCACATGAATTCATTCTGCGCCTGCCTTACGGTTACGATTCGCTGGTAGGTGAACGTGGTCAGGCGCTCTCTGGTGGAGAAAGACAGCGTATTTCCATTGCCCGGGCATTATTGATCGATCCTCGTATTCTGATCCTGGATGAAGCCACTTCGTCAGTGGATACCCAAACTGAACAGGAAATCCAGGGTGCGCTCGATAACCTCGTTTCCGGTCGAACCACCATCGCGGTAGCACATCGTCTTTCAACCCTGCAAAAAGCAAGTCGGCTGGTCGTGCTTGATCACGGCAGAATTGCAGAAGTCGGTAATCACGAGGAATTAATGAGCCGCCAGGGACATTACTACCAGCTCTATCAGGCACAATCTCGCAGCAGTCACGACGAAGAACAATCTGACACCATCGGAAAGATAATGGACTCCCAAGGTAAACGTGTATGAGCATGAATCTGATCGACTGCAAGCTGAGCCGCGATGCTTTTGGCAAGCTTGTGATCACAGGAAAAGATCACCAGGTTTACGAAGGTGTGCTGCCGGTACGTGCATTTCCAATCACTGCTATCAGCGAAGGCATCTCACTGATTGACATTCACGGTCATGAAATAGCCTGGATAGATAATCTGGCTGGATTGCCCGATGCGGAACGCGATCTGATTGAAGAAGAATTTGCCAGCCGCGAATTCATGCCAGAGATTAAACGCATTGATAAGGTTTCAAGCTTTGCCACACCCAGCATCTGGCAGGTACAAACTGATCGGGGCAACACCCAATTCATCCTCAAAGGTGAAGAAGACATTCGCCGCCTGTCACTCGTCACACTGCTGATTACAGACAGCAACGGCATTCATTTCCTGATCCGGGATCGATCGACACTGGATCGTCACAGCAGCAAACTGCTGGATCGTTTTTTATAAAGTAATTTCCCGCATCTCCTGGCCGCGCATGTGCCATGAGAGATTTTTTACAATCACGCTGTAAACCAATCAGGTTTGTCCTGCGTTAATTCAGGTAACTGTATCCACATTACCTTTTATGCCGATTCTTACTGCAATTCATTCTGACTCCGCCGCCTGCGGCAACAAGGATCTTAAATTCCTCGATATTCGTCATCTGAACGGTCCCAACAGATGGACATACCACCCGGTTCTGGAAGTCACCATCGATATAGGCGAACTGGAAGACTATCCCTCAAATATGATTCCCGGTTTCTATGAGCGCTTATCATCCTGGTTGCCATCGCTGATTGAACACCGCTGCAGTTATGAAGAACGAGGGGGATTTTTGCGCCGACTCGCGGAAGGAACCTGGCCAGGTCATATTCTTGAGCACGTCACCCTTGAACTGCAAAATCTCGCCGGAATGCAGGGAGGCTTTGGCCGGGTGCGCGAAACCTCAACCCGAGGAATATACACGCTGGTTGTCAGCGCATGGAGTCGGAAAATAACACTTAAAGCGCTGCATCTGGCACGGGACCTGGTGCTGACAGCCATGGGATTCAATCAGACACAGTCTGTTTACGATGTCCAGAATGCGCTCAATCAGTTGCGCGATATGATAGATTCACTCTGGCTTGGCCCCTCCACAGCCTGCATTGTTGATGCAGCTACCGCTCGCAACATTCCCTCAATTCGTTTGCTGGAAAAAGGCAACCTCGTTCAATTGGGTCAGGGTAAGTACAGTCGTTACATCTGGACAGCAGAAACTGACAGCACTACCGCTATTGCTGAAAATATTTCACGCGATAAGGAATTGACCAAATCACTGTTGCGGGCTTGCGGCATTCCGGTACCAGAAGGTCGTATCGTGACTGATCCGGAAGATGCCTGGGAAGCAGCAGAAGCTATTGGCCTGCCTGTTGTCATCAAACCTGATGACGGCAATCATGGTCGCGGTGTTTTTATCGAGCTGGAAACACGCGAGGAAGTTGAAGCTGCTTTTGCAACCGCCTCCCAGGAAGGCAGTAACGTACTGATAGAGCGCTATATTCCCGGAATAGAACATCGCCTGCTCGTTGTTGGCGGAAAACTCGTGGCCGCAGCACGTGGAGATAATGTATCGGTTACTGGCGATGGCATATCCACCATTGCGATGCTGATAGAAAGCCAGATCAACTCTGATCCGCGCCGGGGTACTTCAGAAAATCATCCGCTCGATCTGATCAAGCTGGACAGCATGGTTCAACTGACGCTTACACACCAGGGTTATACCGGTGATTCTGTCCCACCTGCAGATACGCAGGTACAAATCCAGCGTAACGGCAACCACGCTATCGACATTACCGATCAGGTTAATCCGGCCACAGCGGATCTGGCTGCATTAGCCGCCCGTGTTGTGGGGCTGGATATCGCCGGAATTGATCTGGTTGTTGCAGATATCTCGCAACCGCTTGCCGCACAGGGAGGAGCAATCGTTGAAGTGAATGCCGGACCGGGTCTGCTGATGCATATCAAACCTGCAATCGGCCAGCCCCGACCGGTTGGCGAAGCTATCATCAGCCAGCTGTTTCCGCATCAGGATCAGGGATGTATTCCCGTCGTTGGTGTTACCGGCAGCAGCGGCATGACGGTTGTTGCTCATTTCGTTTCCAGTCTGCTTACCCTGTCAGGTAAACGTACCGGCCTGGCATGCAGCAATGGACTTTACCTTGATCACCGAAAAATAAACCATAGTAATTGCGCCAACCATCAGTCTGCTCGTCGTATTTTGATGAACCGCACAGTCGAAGCTGCTGTTTTTGAAAACGGCTTCAATACCATGCTGGAAGAGGGATTGCCATATAACAGCTGTCATGTGGGCATTATTACCGGGATTGAACCTGAGCAGCATTTTGATCATGAAGAAATTAAAACGATTGAACAGGTTTTCAAAGTATTTAGAACACAGATAGATGTCGTTTCTCCCACCGGGAGCGGAAAAACCGGTATTTCACCCGAAGTTACACTGCCAATTGGCACCGCTGTTCTGAATGCCGAAGATCCTCTGCAAATTCAGATGGCGGAGTTATGTCAGGGTGAAGTCATCTATATCAGCTGTAATCCAGAATCAGCAGCGATTAATACCCATCGGCAACAAGGAACAGGCCCAACCCGAAGGAAACGCGCAATCATCGCGCGTAACTGGGAAATCCTGTTAGTGGATGGATCTGCTGAAACAGTATTGATCCGGCTGGATGATCTGCAAACAAGAACCGGCAACTATCCTGTGGAAACAACACTTCTGCTGGCCGGCATTGGCGCGGGCTGGGCGCTGAATATATCAGCCGACCTCATTCGCACCGGTTTAATTGCTTTTCTGCAAAATCAGCTCCGGCAATCCTCTGTTCACTGAACTTCCGAAGATCAAAACATATTAAGGAAATATCCATGAAGGTATTACAAATTCGCGCACTGCGGGGGCCCAATATCTGGGGCAAACTAACTGCCATTGAAGCCGTACTTGCGCTTGCCCATTATGAAAATCAACCCGGTAACATTCCCGGTTTCGATACGCATCTGCACGAATATTTTCCGGATATTGCGCATTTTCGATCAGCAGATCAGCAGGAAATAACGCTCGCCCATATCCTGGCTTTCATCATGCTTAAGCTGCAAGAGCAGGCCGGCTGCCCCGTCAGTTTCAGTCGCACAATCAAAATAGCAGAGACAGATAATTGGCGCATTGTTGTGGAATATGCCGAGGAAGCCGTTGGCCGACTGGCACTGGAACAGTCTCTGGCACTGTGCCAGGCAGCTGCAGAAGCAACTCCGTTTGATACGCATGCAGCCATTCGTCACCTGCGCGAGCTGTATGAAGATGTGCGTTTGGGCCCCAGTACGCACTCGATTGTACAAGCCGCTATGCGCCGCAAGATTCCTTACCGTCGCCTGACCGATGGCAGTCTGGTTCAATTTGGCTGGGGCAGCCGGCAACGGCGTATTCAGGCGTCTGAAAGCGACCAGACCAGTACCATTTCGGAAAAAATCGTTCAGGATAAAGACCTAACCAAGACATTGTTACATGCAGCTGGAATTCCTGTGCCGGTCGGACGACCCGTGATAAGCGCGGAAGATGCCTGGGCGGCGGCCTGCGAAATCGGGACCCCCGTCGTGGTTAAACCACAGGATGGAAATCACGGCAGAGGTATTACAGCCAATCTTTCCGGTCGCGCACAAATAGAAGCGGCTTATCGCGCTGCCGCCAGAGAAAGCAGTGATGTGCTGGTTGAACGCTATATCAGCGGACAGGATTACCGGTTACTGATTATCAATGGCAAGCTGGCAGCTGCAGCAAGACGTGATCCTCCGCACGTAGTTGGTGACGGGATCCATAACATCACACAACTGGTGGCACAAATCAACAGCGATCCGCTGCGCAGCGAAGGGCACGCCAACCTGCTGACTAAAATTCATCTGGATGAGATTTCCATAGCACACCTCGCCACGCAAGGATTAAACATCAATTCTGTTCCGGACAAGGACAAACTGATTACGTTACGCGACAACGCCAATCTTTCCACCGGCGGCACAGCAACCGATGTAACAGATGAAATTCACCACGATATTGCGGAATGTGCTGTCATGGCAGCCCGAATGACCGGAATCGATATTTGCGGTATCGATATTATTTGTCGCGATTTATCCCGTCCACTCGAAGAACAAGGGGGAGCAATCATTGAAGTCAACGCCGCTCCGGGTCTGCGCATGCATTTGCAACCTTCATACGGCAAACCACGCGCAGTGGGAGAAGCAGTCATTGATTACCTGTTCGCACAAAATGAAGAGGCTCGCATTCCAGTTATCGCAGTCACCGGAACCAACGGAAAAACCACCACAGTACGTTTAATTGCCAATATGCTGGAACATAATCAGATGCGGGTTGGCATCGCCTGTACGGATGGTGTATTTGTGAACGGTCAGTGCATCGATACGGGTGATTGCAGCGGCCCCAAGAGCGCTAAAAATATTCTGTTTCATCCTGATGTAGATGCAGCCGTGCTGGAAACGGCACGCGGCGGTATTCTGCGTGAAGGTCTGGGTTTCGATTACTGCGATGTCGCTGTTGTTACCAATATTGGCCGGGGAGATCATCTTGGCATTGCCAATATCAATACAGCTGCAGAACTGGCATCTGTCAAACGTACCATTGTGGAAAATGTCAATCCGGAAACAGGTGTTGCTGTATTAAATGCGGATGATTCGCTGGTGCTCGATATGGCCAATTACTGTCCGGGCACAGTTACCTTCTTCTCTCGCAATAACCGTCATCCAGCTATTCTGGAACAGCGTATCCAGGGTAAGCGGGTAATTTATCTGGAAAATCGTCATATTGTGGTAGCGGAAAGAGGAATTGAACAAAAAATTCCGCTCAGCGAAATTCGTCTGACGAAGAACGGCCTGATAGATTTTCAGATTGAAAACGCCATGGCAGCCATTGGCGCCGGGCTGGCAGTCGGGCTCGACTGGTCAACGATTTGCGCCGGATTGATCAATTTTGTCAGCGATGCACAAACCGTCCCCGGCAGATTTAATCTGTTTAATTACCGTGAAGCTACACTAATCGCGGATTACGGACACAACCCGGATGCAATGGAAGCACTGGTATGCGCTATTGACCATATTCCAGCCAAAAAACGTACTGTTGTCATCAGTGCGGCGGGAGATCGCCGGAATGAAGATATTCGCCTGCAAACCCGGATTCTGGGTGATGTATTTGACGAAGTTGTCCTGTTTCAGGATAAATGCCAGCGAGGACGTGCTGATGGTGAAGTACTGGGATTATTGCGCGAAGGCTTGGAAAATGCAAAACGCGTGCGTAAAGTCAGCGAAATTCGGGGGGAATTCAAGGCCATTGATGCTGCACTGACCAACCTGGAAGCAGGAGAACTTTGCCTGATTCTGATCGATCAGGTAGAACAGGCGCTTGGATACATCCACTCTCGTATTGCCATTGCCTAACCCTGACAAAAGCAAAACCGCCTGAATCAGTATCCTGGTTCAGGCGGTTTTTATTTTTACTGCTTAGTTAAAAGTTCGTTACAGCGAAACTTATCTAACCAGGATATTGTCACCCTTGCCGGCTTCCGGATCAGCATCGTCGCTGAACATGATCACGGCGATTGCACCAGTCAATGCATGATTCATGGCATGATCAACAATCGCATTGGCACCTTCAACCGGAGAGATCAGATCAAGTGTTGCAGCATCGCCTGGCCCAATCGTATACGATTGCAGTGCGTGCTGGATATTTTTTGGATTCCCGCTGGCGTAGACATTTTCCCAGATTCCTGCGATAGGATGCAGTGAAGAAAATTCATTGGGGCCAGCATTAACAAAGTAAATACGAACTCGCTCGCCTGGTTTGGCTTGCAGCCAGCGTGTTGCTTCTGGATCATGTACCGGATCGTACTTGAAAACACCACCATTGAAGATGGCATTGGTCCACTGATTCTTCATCATGGCTGTTTTGTCGTCTGGATTCTCGTAGTGCTCAGCCTGAATCAGCACATACTCACGATCTGCCTTGGGCAAAGCATTGGCATCTTTCGGATCAACGATGATCACGCCATACATACCGCGCGCGATATGTTGAATCATTGGATCTGAACCACAGTGATAGAAGAACACACCAGGGTTATCTGCAGTAAACGTGAATTTCTTTGTTTCACCTGGTTTGACGGAATCAAAATCTTTTACCACGTCTACTCTGGCAGCATGAAAATCCATGCTATGTGAGTTCTTGTTACTTTCCTCATTCACCAGAGTAAATTCGATGGTGTCACCTTCAGTCACACGCACAACCGGACCTGGAACAACACCACCAAAAGTCCAGCCAAGGTAGGTGCTGCCTTTATTGTCGTAAACCACATCCTTTTCCACTGCGTGAATTGTCACTGGTACCGTTTTGGCAACAGCTTCTGCGTGAAACCCTGACAGCGCAACACTGGCAGCCAGTGCAGCAAAACTTCCGTTCAACAACTTTTTATATTTCATATGTTTTGTTCCTCTACTTTATTTATAAATTTGATTTAAATTAATTTGAACCGCAATTGCAGATATGACGCAGATAAGCAGCCAGCTGATCGACTTCTTCATCGCTGAAAATACCGCCCCAAGCTGGCATCAGTACTGATTTATTGGCAGCAAGCCCTCCTTTCTTGATTACTTCGATAATCTCGTCATTGGGAATATCACCCATACCTTTTGGATCACTGTGATCACGTGGTTGAACAGATATAAAGGCACTATTGAGACCGTTGCCGTCACGATTCATACCATGGCATTGTGCACAATACGTATCATAAAGTTTTTCGGCATGTTTAAACTGCTCATCCTCTGCAGAAGCCGAGGTGGCAAGCGATCCCAAAAGAGCCAGGCCTGCAAGCAGTGAAACAGAGCGACTGATATTCATTATTTACCCTCCTTACCTTTCAGTTGAGCGATATAACCGGTAAGATTCTGCAAATCCTGATCGGAGATTTTAAGTTTTGGCATCCAGATACCCTTATCAATTTTTTGTGGATCCTTGATATAGGTGTAAATGAAATCAGGTTGCAAACGGTCACCAGCTGTTTCCAGACTTGAGCCAGATAACCCGCCTTTTCCATCACCTGTCGTGTGGCAGGCATAACAGCCACGCAGTTTGGTAAAAAGCATCTTCGCCATTGGTGATGGCTTCTTAGCTGCATCGTATTTCCCTGTCTCGATCAGCCCTTCCGGTCCTTTCAGGGCCAGTAGCGCATCGGCTGCTGCTTCAGCATCAGCTTGAGTCAGTTTTGGATGCACGGTGAGCGTGGATTCATCCACAACATCAGCCTTTTCACCCTTCTTGATATGGTTACGATAGAACTCCCCGGCCGGCCGGATTTTGACTGGATCCTGCAGCCATTTTATCAGCCATGGTTTGTTGAATTTAACTCCGGCGTAATAAAGATCCGGTCCTTTCCGTTCCCACAACCGATCCAGAGAAGTATTCTCCGGTTGAGTCAGCGCATGACAGGATGCGCATTGTGATTGCAGGATTGCGGAACCGTCCGCAGCGGAAGCTGTGAGCGATGATGCAAGAAAACCTGCACCAATCATCGCCGTAAGCAAGTAGGTTTTTATCATACTTCTTCTCCTTTGATTGTCGTATTACACGTGCATATTATTCTTCGATGGGTTCTCCCTTGAAGACATCAGAATTATGCATTCCAAAATCTTTTTTCAGGGATTCCTCATAGTAGAAATCCGGTACGAATTTTTTGTCTTTCCATACATAGAAATCGTAATCAAGCCCGACTTCCTCGTACTCGATCGTTGTCATAATTCCGCCGTCAGGCTTATCACCATT
>JACTML010000182.1 GCA_014584635.1 Nitrosomonas eutropha
ATGTGCCGTTCACTATCAGAAAACGCCGGGTTACCTGCAGCCACTGCCATAGTGCGTATATTCTGAATCACATTGGTTACATTGCCGAGCGTGCTTTCTACCTGCTGCAAACTATCCATGGCCCGATTACGATTATCGGCATATTGCATATTTAGCGACAACGATTGTGATAATTCATGAGCACGCGCTGCGCCAATCGGATCATCCGACGGCGTCATGATGCGTTTGCCGCTTGAAAGCTGTTGCTGCAGCTTGAGCAATGAACTTTGCTGCTGCAGCATGGATCTTATTCCCTGGTCATACAAAGTATTGGTACTGACGCGCATGATAAATTCCTTTTCTATTTAAACTGATCAGATTCTGAGCAGCGAATCGAACAGTGAATTGCTGATTTCAATCACCTTGCTGGAAGCCTGAAACATTTGCTGATAGCGCAGCAGATTGGCGGCTTCTTCCTCCAGATTTACACCGGATAATGATTGAATAGATTGATCAATTTGCACCAGCAAATTTTCCTGTGCTTGGCCGGTCACTTCCAGCTCACGGGTTTTATTCCCAATCTGGCTCACCAGACTTGAATACATGGATTGGTAAGAAGCAGTATTACCCTGCAGTGTGTTTTTTGTTTGCAGTTCGGCCAAGGCTAACGCATTAAGATTATTGGATACGCCACCACTGCTATCTGCCGCCGTAATTTCAGCAGGATCACTAATTGCCACGCTGATATTGCGTGCAGCATGATCGGGGTCAGCAATCGCAAAGAAAGCAACATCTGTATTCCCTTGTAAACCCTTCCCTTGCTTGTGTTGTACGTTAAATGTATCAGCGAGTCCTTGCGCCAGTTCATCAAAACTGTTTTGCACGGTATCCAACGTTTCACTGCGAAAAGTCAGCAACCCACCCAGGCTGCCGCCTTGCAGCTGATGTTCAGGCAGCAGTATCTTTCCACCTGATTGCTCCATTGCCACCACCAGACGCTGCGGATCAGTCGCTGAAGGCACAGTCTTGAGCGTCATGGGGTTGGTACCCACCACCAGCGACTGACCATTGCCGATGAAAATGTTGTAATGGCCATTGTTCTGGCGCACGACATCCACATTGATTACTTTACTCAGATCACGAATCAATGTATCGCGCTGATCCAGCAGATCGTTGGCTGGCCGGCCATTGGCCGAACTTTCCGCTGCCTGGATATCGTTGTTCAATCGCGCGATCTGCTGTGCAAGGGAGTTGATCTCAACCACACTGCTGGTAATCTGACTGTTTACCCCTTCCTGCATTTCCGATAAACGCTGATCCATGGATTGAAAACGGGCCGTTAGCGCTTCTGCATTGCTCAGCATCGCCTGACGGGAAGGAATGGAAGTCGGATTGGAAGCAACATCCTGCACCGCATTGAAAAAATTATGCAACGCCGGTGTCAGCCCGGAGGTGGTATCTGCCAGCATGTTATCAATCTGCTTGATCTCGTTGTAATAGCTGTTCAGCTGGCTACTCTGACCTTGCGCCTGCAACGACTGATTAACCAGATATTGATTATAAATACGCTCGATCGCAGCAGTTTGTACGCCACGACCAACAAATCCCGCACTATTCAGTTGCGGCGTGCTTGCGCTCTGCACCGTTTGCTGACGGTTATATCCGGGAGTGGTCGCGTTGCTGATATTGTGACTGGTTGTCAGCAATGCCACCTGGGCAGTACGTAAACCGGAGATCCCCACACTCATGATGCCGTTTGCCATTTGTTATATCCTCGATTCCTGTGAATAACTTATATTTGCTTACGGCAAAATCTCAACAGGGCTAAAGCGTTAAACAAATACTTCTTCTGCCCACATAACCTCTGTTACAAAGACTCCCAAATTCGCCTCGCTTGCCAAAATACCTCGGCATACCACTCCCGCCTCGCGTCAATTGGCTGCACATTACCCCCAGCAAACTATTAGGCAGCAATGTCTGTTTATAAACCACCCCGACTACCGAGGAGGCTATTTGGTTAAAGCAAAGTATCCATCAAGGTCTTATTGACCTGAGTTTGCCGGTAATTTTCTTCAGCCTGAGCTGGAGGAATATACTCGACAGATTCCAAATCACAGCAGATTATCCCTGGCACATCTGACATCGTTGTGTTGAGTGTGCTTTCCCGCAAGTTCGTCTGATTAACCGCCTAAATCGTCGTTTGTTTACGACATCAATTTCAGCATAAATACGGATAATTCCGACTCATTGAGAGGAATCCGCTATGGCTGATGATAATGATCTTGAACGTACCGAACCCGCTTCTCCCAGACGCCTGGAGAAGGCGCGCGAAGAAGGGCAGGTACCGCGTTCACAGGAGTTAACCACATTTACTTTGCTCATGGCAGCGTCTGGCGGTCTGTGGGTAATGGGTTCACTCATTATCCAGAAGTTATTTATCCTGCTGGAGAACGGGTTGCAAATAGAGCGGGAAATTGCGTTTAACCCGGCATTGTTGTCGCCCAGGTTATTTCAACTGGCGCTGGATGGATTGCTGGCTATTGCGCCGTTACTGGCTGGCCTGGTTATGGTGGCACTGGTATCGCCCATGTTACTGAGCGGGTGGTTGTTCAGCTCCAAAGCGCTTATGCCGGATTTCAAACGACTTAATCCGGCCACTGGCGTTAAAAGAATCTTTTCATCACACGGATTGGTTGAACTGGTCAAGGCGATTGCCAAGGCCGGGGTGATTGGCGGTGTCGCGGCCGGAATAATCTGGAGCCATAAACAGGATGTGCTGGATCTGATCAGCATGTCGCTTGATGTCAGCCTGCCGGTTATGGGCAGGTTAATCGGCATGACTTTTATGCTGATTGTTGGCGCCATGCTGCTGCTGGTAGTCATTGATGTCCCGTTTCAACTCTGGAATCACGCACGCCAGTTGCGCATGTCCAAGGAAGATTTGCGCAAGGAAGCCAAGGAAGACGAAGGAGATCCGCAGGTCAAGGCGCGTATCCGCAGCATGCAACGTGAAATGGCGCGCCGGCGCATGATGGCAGAGGTGCCCAAAGCAGATGTGGTGGTTACCAATCCGACGCATTATGCCGTTGCGCTGAAGTATCAGGATCGTTCCATGCGCGCACCGAAAGTGGTGGCAAAAGGATCGCAGCTGGTTGCAGCCCGCATTCGCGAACTGGCCACTGAACATCATATTCCGGTGCTGGAAGTGCCGCCGCTGGCGCGGGCGCTGTATCACCATGTGGAACTGGAAAGTGAAATTCCGGAAACACTGTACACCGCTGTGGCACATGTACTGGCGTATGTATTTCAGCTCAAGCGTTATCAGACCGCTGGTGGTGCCGCACCACAATTATCACCGGATATTACTGTACCGGCTGAACTGGATACTCCTGCAATTTAATTTACCCGGCCCATCATCACGATCAAAATTAAATGAACCATATCCTGTCACTCACAACCCTGATACGAGAAGGCCAGATACGCAGTCTGGCCGGACCGGCGCTGATCATCATGATTCTGTCGATGATGGTGCTGCCGCTGCCGCCATTTGTTCTGGACGTACTGTTCACTTTCAATATCGCGCTGGCAGTTATCGTGCTGCTGGTGAGTCTTTATTCACGCGATGCGCTCGAATTTGCGGCTTTTCCCACAATTCTGCTGATTACCACCCTGCTGCGGCTTTCGCTGAACGTCGCTTCAACCCGGGTGGTGCTGATGCATGGACACAGCGGTCCGGATGCCGCCGGCAAGGTCATCGAAGCATTTGGACATTTCCTGGTCGGCGGAAATTACGCCGTTGGCCTGGTGGTGTTCATTATTCTGATTGTGATCAATTTTGTCGTGATCACCAAAGGTGCCGGGCGGATCGCAGAAGTCAGCGCCCGTTTCACGCTGGATGCCATCCCCGGCAAACAGATGGCAATTGATGCCGATCTCAATGCCGGCCTGATCCGGGAAGACGAAGCACGCAAACGGCGCGAGCGGGTGGCGCAAGAAGCCAATTTCTACGGTTCAATGGATGGTGCCAGCAAGTTTGTACGTGGCGATGCCATTGCCGGTATTCTGATCATGCTGATCACCATTATTGGCGGCCTGATTGTGGGTGTGCTGCAACATGATATGAATATTGGCGATGCCGCTGAAAACTATACATTGCTGACCATTGGCGACGGACTGGTTGCCCAGATTCCCGCGCTGATTATTTCCACCGCTGCTGGCTTGGTGGTCAGCCGGGTCAGTACGGATGAAGACCTTGGTCAGCAGGTTGTCGGTCAACTGCTCAATCGTCCGCAAGTATTGTGGCTGGCGGCCGGTATCCTAGGCGCGCTTGGCCTGGTTCCGGGCATGCCGCACTTTGTTTTTCTGCTGTTGGCCGGGATGATAGGCACACTCGCCTATTATTTGACCAATCACGCCATTTCTCCCGACAGCAGGCAGGAAGAGCCGGAAGTCGTCACCCCCGAAACACAGGATGCCAGCTGGGAAGATGTGGTACAGGTGGATACGATCGGACTGGAAGTTGGTTATCGTTTGATTCCCCTGGTGGATAAACAGCGTCAAGGCGATTTACTGAAGCGCATCAGCGGCATACGCAAGAAGTTTGCCCAGGAAATCGGTTTTCTTCCGCCAGTGGTACATATTCGCGATAACCTGGAATTACGCCCCAATGCCTATCGTATTACCCTGAAAGGTTCGGTCATTGGTCAGGGAGAATCCTACAACGGAATGCATCTGGCGATTAATCCCGGACAGGTCACTATGGCGTTACCAGGTAACCGCACTGAAGATCCGGCATTCGGATTACCCGCCATCTGGATCGAAACAGAACAGCGTGAACTGGCGCAAACCAGCGGCTATACCGTGGTTGATGCCAGCACAGTGGTTACCACCCATCTGAATCATCTGATACGTATGCACGCTTCTGAACTGCTCGGTCGGGAAGAACTGCAAAAACTGCTGGATCATCTTGGACAGAGTATCCCCAAACTGGCGGATGATCTGATTCCCAAGTTGCTGCCGCTGGCGACCGTGCAGAAGCTATTGCAGCACTTGCTGGAAGAAGGCGTGAATATTCGCGATATGCGCACCATTATCGATACGCTGACAGAACACGCCGGGCGCACGCAGGATGTTAATGAACTGCTGGCTTTGGTACGTGTCGCGCTGGGGCGGATGATTGTTGAGCAGAGCTTCCCGCCTGATGCCGAAATACAGGTTATGAGCCTGCACCCTGAACTGGAAAGCATCCTGATTCAGGTGGTGCAATCTGATCCGGTGGCAGGTGGCGGTATCGAGCCCGGTTTGGCGGATACCTTGATTCGCGAAACCGATAGTTCAGTCAAACGTCTGGAACAGCTGGGTTTACCGGTTGTGTTGGTAGTACCAGATGCGATTCGCCTGCTGCTGTCCAGATTTTTGCGCCGCTCACTGCCGCAGCTAAAGGTACTGGCGCATTCTGAAATACCGGATACCAGAAAAATAAAATTCATATCGATCATTGGAGGTAACAAAAAATGAAAGTAAGAAAATTTTTGGCCGCCACCTCCCATGAGGTGTTGCGTATGGTGAAGGAGGAGCTGGGGGCCGATGCCGTGATTTTGTCAAACAAACAAACATCGAACGGAATCGAGATTATGGCGCTGGCAGGCAAGGATATTTCTGCGCTGACTCACGATGCATCGCACGGGATGGCTGCACCTGCAGCGACCAAACCGGCTGCTCCCTCCAAGCAGAAACATGCAGCAGAACAGGCGCCAGCTGTTAAGAAACAGACAGAAACACAGTCACCCATGGCGGATAGGCAAAGTGCACACATCATCCAAGAAATCCAGGCAATGCGGCAAATGCTGGAAGAACAGCTGACTACCATGGGCTGGAGCAACTTTGCACAACGGGATCCCGGTGGCATGAAAGTGCTGCGTACTCTGTTGAACGCAGGTTTCAGTCCGTTACTGTCACGCCACTTACTGGAAAATTTGCCGGCCAATCGTGATTTCGAGCAAAGCCTGAAAAAGACCATTGCGCTGCTCACGCTTAACCTGCGAACCGCAACTGGTGACGAAATCATCGAGCAGGGCGGTATCTATACGCTGATCGGACCAACCGGTGTCGGTAAAACCACGACTACTGCCAAGCTGGCTGCGCGCGCTGTTATTCGGCACGGTGCTGACAAAGTAGCACTGCTGACTACCGACAGCTACCGGATTGGCGGACACGAACAGCTGCGTATTTATGGCAAGCTGCTCGGCGTATCCGTGCGCAGTATCAAGGATATTGAAGATTTGCAGCTGATGCTGCACGAGCTGCGCAACAAGCACATGATACTGATCGATACCGTTGGCATGAGTCAGCGTGATCAAATGCTGGCCGAACAAATCGCCATGCTGAATCAGTGCGGTACCGAAATAAAACATTTGTTGTTACTCAATGCAACCAGCAGCGGCGATACGCTGGATGAAGTGATTTCTGCTTATCAGAAACATAATATTTATGGCTGCGTTATCACCAAGGTGGATGAATCAGCCAGCATGGGCACGGCACTGGATGCAATTATTCGGCGCAAGCTGGTATTGCACTATGTAACCAATGGACAAAAGGTTCCGGAAGATCTGCATGAAGCCAATTCGCGCTACCTGTTGCATCGTATTTTCAAACCTTCGCCAGAGAATTCACCTTTTTCGCTACAGGATCCGGAATTCGCCCTGATTATGGCAAGCAGCGCTGCCAAACAACCTGACAGCAAACAACCGGCACGTACCGAGGTTGGTCATGAATGGGATTAGGACAGACCAGGCATCCGGTCTGCGCAAGCTGTCCGCGCTGACAGCCAATAGCGGCGTGCGCGTCGTCGCGGTGGCGGGAGGGCGAACCGGGGTCGGCAAAACCTGTTCCGTTATCAATCTGGCTGCAGCCCTGGCAAAAACGGGCAAACGTGTCCTGATTCTGGATGAGAATCCGCGCCACAAGGATATCAACGCTAATCTTGGCCTAAGTGCCCGCTATGATCTGCAGCATGTCATCAATCAGGATAAAACGCTGGAGCAGGTGATGACACAAGGGCCGGAAGGCGTGCTGGTTTTAACTGTAATGCGTGGCATCCATTCACTGGCGAAACTTTCATCCGCTGATCAGGAGCGACTGATTCAATGCTTCAGTGAATTGTCCCATCTGATCGATGTCGTGCTGATTGATACCGCCATTGGCAAAACCAGCCGGGTTATCCCGTTGAGCCTGGCTTCACAACAGGTGCTTATCGTGCTGTCCGGTTCCGGTACCGCGATTACGGATGCATATGCGCTGATCAAGCTCATCAGCCAGGAATACGCCCGTCGTCAGTTCCTGGTACTGGTCAACAAAGTGGAATCAGAAAACCGGGGACACGATATTTTCAACAATATCGCCAGTGTTGCCCAAAAAAACTTGGCTGTCAGGCTGGAATGGATGGGATGCATCCTGCAGGACGACAAGTTGCATCGCTCCACTCAGCTTTGTCAGCCGGTAGTAGAGGTTTTTCCAGCCTCGCAATCAGCAGCAGATTACCGGCGGCTGGCTGAAAAGCTGATGCAATGCACAGGAACTTGGGCAGATGACGACAGGGTAGAAAATTTTATGCGCAGACTGATTCGAACCAGTCATCTTGATACGGCGGATTTTACGGTGTGAGCGAGCCTATGTATACCGAAACAGGAATTATTGATAAAGACCAGTTTGTTACCGAATTTACACCCTTGGTCAAACGGATTGCCTACCACATGATGGCCAAGTTGCCTGCCAGTGTTCAGGTTGATGATCTGATCCAGGCGGGCATGATCGGCCTGTTGGATGCTATCAATCGTTATGAAGGTTCCTACGGACGTCAGTTTGAAAGCTATGCCGCCCAGCGCATCCGTGGCTCGATCCTGGATGAATTGCGGGAAGCAGACTGGCTGCCCCGCAGCCTGCGCCGAAAAATGCGGCAAATCGAAACAGCGATACGCACACTGGAACAACGTCTGGGCTGTCCACCCAATGAACAGGAAATTGCGAACGAGCTCAATATCCCGCTTGCCGAATACCAGGGAATGCTGCAGGAAGCTGGCGGCGGACAATTGATTTACTACGAGGATTTTCAGGAAAGCGAAGAAGATCATTTTCTTGATCACTTATGTAACAACCACAGCAATGAACCGCTGGATCAGTTACTGGAAAAAAATCTGAGAGAGCTTCTGGTTACAGCAATTGAAAAATTGCCCGAAAAGGAAAAAATGGTTATGGGAATGTACTACGAGCAGGAAATGAATCTGCGTGAAATCGGTGAAGTACTGGGTGTTAGCGAATCACGTATCTGCCAGATGCATACCCAGGCCATTTCACGCCTGCGCACACGCCTGCGCGATAAATAAGGATCAATAATGCAGTTATTTACAAGGCAGCGCTGATGAAATGCCGCCATATCACGTCTAGAGGACGAAATCCTTTTCACCCTCTTCATCTGCATCTCCGCTAAGATCAGGCAGTTTTTGCGTCTGGTGGCAGAGCGCGAGCATCGCTGAGTGATATCCACAGTTGAAATTCCGGCATTGGAATACGTCCGCGCGCGCCCCGAAACTATCTCGTTCAGCAATATGTGTACACTCTTGTTCTATAGTACCTGTTTCCTAAAATGGATATTGTTGCCCGACAACCCGAATGATTCCAGATAGGTTAGTCGGGCAGGCACAGAAGTAGCAGAAATAGAAATGTCATATCCCACAAGTCGAGCTGAAAGGAATGACTGCAATTTAACAGTTTGTGCGAAAATACAGCAGTACGCTTAATCAACTCAAATTGAGTTGATTTTGTTCACGCCACTTACCTAAACCCAGCACACCTAACCCTGCTAACAACAAAGCGAAAGTGTGTGGCTCAGGTACTTGTTGCGCGATGCTAAAAGAGGCATTCAGACCATAACGCGCTCCTAAATCAGGATTGCTTTCCAATTGATCCCAGTAATTGGACCCGCCCACAAAAACAGAATAATCGCCTGCCGCCAGCGAAAATGTCGCCGACACGAAATTATCGAGTATTCCATCACCACCTGGAATAATGCCCAAGCCATAATCCGCTTCGCCATCGTAAGCGTGCCCGATATAAGCAAAATGACTTGCATCCAGGGCTAAAGGATCGTCATCACTGGTAAAGCTCCAATCACCCAACGCTACAAATGAACCTTCACTGCCCTCAGGGCGTAACAAGAGTGAGCCAACTGTGTTATCGTGATCAAGCGCATCCGGAGGAAGATGTGCCGATCCCCTATATAGGGAAAATCCAGGCGTTAATCCCAGAATTGATTGTGCCACATCCCCTCTGAAATCAGTCGTCAACGCACTGTCTTCCCAGAAACTCAGTGTTACGCTGGCGGCACTTGTAAGCGTAAACCGGAACGGTAAAACTCGATGACTATTTCCCTGATCTGCATCTGTACCATCTACCCAACCATAATTACCTGTTACAAATTGATGGAGAATAGTGCTTGAACCGCCTGTAGCTAAATTATAACTGATGTGTGCAACGGCAGGCAGCGAAGCCATGCCAACTACAAAAAGCAAGATATACCCAATAATTATTTTGTGCATTTTAATTTTTATCCCAATGATTGACGAAAGCGACAAAGTTCAGAAATCTTCTATCTAACAAAGTCGCTAATAATTATCAGATAAGCAATTGGAATAAACAATGCGACATATTGTCGCACGTGAAAACGACAAAAGAATAACGGTTTTTTTTACGCTGAAATACCCACTCC
>JACTML010000126.1 GCA_014584635.1 Nitrosomonas eutropha
GTCGCGTTCAAATACTGCTGCAGCAAATGGCCCGCCTTCTGCAGTCATGTTCATGCGCATCAGTTCAAGCACATAACGCATACGCGCTTCAGGTTTATCTAGTACACGCGCTTCGTTATTTGCTTGTACCAAAAAATCCGGTAATTGGATGGGTAATACAGCACTTATGTTCATCGGATAACTTTACACTATTGCTGATTGGTACGGGTAGCCCTGGCATCGTTTCTGCCAGTGCTGGCCGGATAGCCAGCTGAAGCAAGCGCCGGATTAAAGTCCTTCCCTTTAGCAGCCGATAAAGACTGAAATTCACAAGAGGTTTTCAGTCATGCTGGTTACTATCGGATATCTTATTGTCATCGTTTCAGTGTTTGGTGGATTCGCTCTGGCGGGCGGCCATCTGGGATCACTGTTTCAACCCGTCGAGTTGCTTATGATTGCTGGTGCCGCGCTGGGTGCTTTTTTTGTCGGTAATTCCGGCAAGGCAATCAAAGCCACCTTGAAGGCACTTCCCGGTATTTTTCAGGGTGCCCGCTACACCAAGGCAGTTTATATGGAGCTGATGACGCTGCTCTATGAAGTTCTTGGCAAAATTCGCAAGGAAGGGTTGATGTCGATCGAGGCGGATGTGGATGATCCGGCTAAAAGCCCGCTGTTCACGAAGTATCCGAAAATCCTGTCGGATCATCATGCCATAGAGTTTATTACAGATTATTTGCGATTAATGGTTGGCGGTAATCTTAACCCGCTGGAAATCGAAAATCTGATGGATGGCGAGATTGAAACGCACCACCAGGAAGGGGAAGTGCCTGTGCATGTTATCAGCAAGATGGGTGATGCGCTTCCGGCCTTTGGAATTGTAGCGGCGGTGATGGGTGTGGTGCATACCATGGCATCAGTTGGTATTCCTCCAGCGGAATTGGGCAAGTTGATTGCAGCAGCATTGGTCGGAACGTTTCTTGGAATTTTGCTTGCCTATGGTTTTATCGGGCCACTGGCGAGTCGTCTGGAACAGCGGCTGCATGAGTCAGGTAAATTACTGGAGTGCATTAAAGTGACATTGCTGGCTAATCTGAACGGCTATGCGCCTGCACTGGCAGTTGAATTTGGCAGAAAGGTGTTGTTTTCCACCGAGCGCCCGTCGTTTATCGAGCTGGAGAAACACGTCAAGCAAAGTAAGGCCAAGTGAGAGTGTTTCTTCAAATTTCCCTGTCCATGTATGAGGTTGTAAATGGCTGAAGATTTTTCGCAAAAGCCGATCATCATCAAACGTATCAAGAAGAAAGGCGGACAAGATCACGGAGGCGCCTGGAAAATTGCCTATGCGGACTTCGTGACCGCCATGATGGCTTTTTTCCTCTTGATGTGGCTGCTGGGTTCAACTACGCAGGGCGACAAGGAAGGAATTGCTGAATATTTCAAGACACCTCTGAAAGTTGCGCTGCTTGGCGGGGATGGCAGTGGAGACAGTACCAGCATCATCAAGGGGGGAGGAGATGATCTGAGCAAAAAAATTGGTCAGATGAGAAAAACTGATTTTGATGATCTGAAACACTCTCTGGATATGGACGCACTGCAGACACTCCAGGACCGTATTGAGCGGGAACAGCTGGAAAAACTCAAAGAGAAAATAGAAGACGCGATCAACAATAATCCGATTCTTAACAAGTTCAAGAGCCAGCTGTTACTCGATATTACTTCGGAAGGCTTGCGCATCCAGATTGTTGATGAAAAAAACCGCCCTATGTTTGAAATCGGGAAAGCAGAGCTGCAACCGTATACGAAAGTTATTTTGCGTGAAATTGGCAAAATGCTGAATGATGTTTCCAACCGGATCAGCCTTTCCGGACATACGGACGCGAAACCTTATCCTTCCGGTGAAAAAAGTTACAGCAACTGGGAGTTGTCGGCGGATCGCGCAAACGCTTCCCGGCGTGAGCTGATTGTGGGAGGAATGAATCCGGAGAAGATGTTACGTGTAGTCGGTTTGTCTTCTGCGGTGATGTTTGATAAGGAAGATCCGTTCAGCCCGTTTAACCGTCGAATCAGCATCATTGTGATGAATAAAAAAGCTGAGGAGGCCATTACTCGTGAGAGTCTGGGCGAAGTAAATATTCACACGGATGAAGAAGTCAGTTCCCAGGTGATTAGTGAAAATGATGCTGTTTCCAACTGAAGTATTTCAGTACGTCGCTTGTGAAGCATCAATGAAGAAAACGTTCGCGATATTGCTGGGCAGTATTGCGTTTGCCTGCCTGCTGGGGATAATCCTGCCGTGGCCGCTTACGCTGCTGCATGTGGTCTGGCTGCAGGGAATAATTGCTGCGCTTATGAGTTATTTGTTTCATTTACCGGTTTGGCAGGTGTTTATTCATTTGTTCTTTTTCCCGGTGCTGCTGTCAGCCGTGATGCTGGATCTGCCTGCTTATTGGTATCTGGGAGGATTTATTACCCTTGCGCTGATTTTTGGAAGCATACACCGCACTCGGGTACCGCTGTTTTTGTCGAGCCGGGAAGCAGTGGATGCATTGGCTGAATTATTACCGAGGGATCGCGGTTTTAAACTGATTGACTTGGGTTCAGGATGTGGCGGATTGTTGTGTAAATTGGCACGAATATTGCCACGTGGCAGCTATCTTGGTGTTGAAGCTGCCATGCTGCCCTGCTGGATCAGCAAACTGAGGGCAAGATTATCTGGACAGAATTGCCGGTTTCACTGGGCAAGCATGTGGCAGCATAATCTGACCGGCTATGATGTGGTTTATGCTTATTTATCACCTGTGCCCATGCCGCGCTTGTGGGAGAAAGTGTGCCGGGAAATGCGGCCGGGCAGTCTTTTTATCAGTAATACGTTTACTGTTCCCGGTGTTGCGCCTGACCAGCGTATTCAATTGAATGATTTCAGCGGGGCTGTGCTTTATATTTGGCGGTTGTGAGTTGAGCTGATGGTGCGATTTAGCGCTACTCTCGCCGCCAGGTGGTTCCTTGCGGGCCATCTTCCAGAATAATACCTGCTTCAGCCAGTTGCTGACGCAGTGCGTCAGCTTGTGCAAAATTCTTTTCCTTGCGTGCCTGCAAGCGCTGCTGGATCATGGTTTCGATGGTTGCTTCAGAATAACCATCTTCTTCATGCTGAACGGAGTGTTGCAGGTAATGCTGAGGGGATTGTTGTAGCAGACCCAGTATTCCGCCCAGGGCTTTAAGCAGACCGGCACAGCGGGAATCTCCGGTTCGATTTGCTTCACTTGCCAGATCAAACAGTACCGCAACAGCTTCTGATGTGTTGAAATCATCATTCATCGCTGCCATGAAGCGCTGGGCATAACGATCATTTTTCCAGTCAATATCAGCGTCGGACGTTTCATCTGTTGGTGAGGGTGCGTGATTTTTAAGCGTTGTGTAAAGACGTTCCAGCGCGTTTCTGGCATCGTTGAGGTGTGCATCTGAATAGTTCAGCGGACTGCGATAATGCGCCCGAATAATAAAAAATCGTACAACCTCGGGCTGATAACGCGCCAGTATTTCGCGGACAGTAAAAAAATTGCCCAGGGATTTGGACATCTTTTCGTTGTCGACACGCACAAATCCGTTATGCATCCAGTAATTGACATGGGAATGGCCGTGTACGCCTTCACTCTGAGCAATTTCATTCTCATGATGCGGAAATTGCAGATCCTGCCCGCCTCCATGAATATCAAACTGTTCGCCCAGATAATGTCCGCTCATGGCAGAACATTCAATGTGCCAGCCCGGGCGCCCTTTACCCCATGGAGAATCCCAGCTGGGTTCATCAGGTTTGGCCGCCTTCCATAACACAAAATCCAGCGGATCCCGTTTGTTGGTATCAATCTCCACGCGTTCGCCTGCGCGTAAATCGTCAAGTGATTTTCCGGAAAGTTTGCCGTAATCGGTAAAGCGATGCACATCGTAAAATACGTCACCGTTATTGGCGACATAGGCTAGTCCTTTGTTTAACAAGGATTCAATCATGACGATCATGCTGTCGATGCATTCGGTTGCGCGTGGTTCAAAAGAAGGAGAAATTACGTTAAGCGCTGCTGCGTCTTCTTCCATTGCCCGAATATAACGGGCAGTCAGTGCGGTGAAGGGCTCACGATTTTCCGATGCGCGACGAATGATCTTGTCATCAATATCCGTGATGTTACGGATATAAGTTACCTTGTAACCAAGCGTTTGCAGCCAGCGTACCACGCTGTCAAACACGACAAGTACACGAGCATGTCCGAGATGGCAATGATCATAAACAGTCATGCCGCATACATACATTTTGACTTCCCCTGGCGTAAGGGGAACAAATTCGCGTTTGGAACGGGTAAGCGTATTGTAAATTTTGAGCATCGAAGGCGTATGCAAGAGAGATAGTTGTGTGGAGATGTTTATTTTGTTGATAGAATCAGGAACTTTCCTTTATAACCATGCCCGGCAGAACCGGGAGCAAAACCGTGTGAGTATAACATAATGACAATTTTCCCTTTTACGCAGCATACTCCCGCTCGATCGGTAAAGGTAGCCGCTTCTGCAATACTTTTTTTTACCTTGTGCCTGGCGATGCTGACGACCTCTGTTTTTGCAGCCAATCCCAGTGTCGAAATTAAAACCAATCTGGGAGCGATACAGATAGAGCTTTATGCTGATAAAGCACCCAAGACCGTTGAAAATTTTCTGAATTATGTGAAAGATGATTACTACAACGGCACGGTTTTTCACCGGGTAATTGCCGGGTTTATGATCCAGGGGGGCGGCTTTGATCAAAGTTACGCACAGCGCCCCACCCGCCAGCCAATCGAGAATGAAGCGTGGAATGGTCTTAAAAATATTATCGGAACCATTGCCATGGCGCGGACCAATGAGCCACACTCTGCTACCGCTCAGTTTTTTATTAATGTTGCCAATAACAACTTTCTGGACTATACCGCTTCCACCATGCAGGGATATGGTTACGCTGTTTTTGGTAAAGTGACTGCCGGTATGGAGGTGGTTAAGAATATTGCCGGTACGGCTACCGGGGCAAGTGGACCTTTTAACCGGGATGTTCCACAAAAAATGATAGTGATTGAAAGTATTAAACTACTTCCTGCTTCCGCTAATTCCGAAAATCCATAAATTCAGGACAAAATTAAAATGGTTAAAATACATACAAATTACGGTGTGATTACTTTGGAACTCGATAGCGACAAAACACCGGTTACTGTTGAAAATTTTCTGAGCTACGTTGATAGCGGACATTATGACAATACGCTGTTCCACCGCGTAATCGACGGTTTTATGATTCAGGGAGGCGGATATGCGCCGGGGATGAAGGAAAAATCCACGCAGGCACCCATTCAGAATGAAGCCGCGCTGGGCGCCGGCAATGAAACCTATACCATTGCCATGGCGCGGACCAGTGAGCCGCATTCTGCCACTTCCCAGTTTTTTATCAATGTTGCCAACAATCATTTTTTAAATCATACCGGCATGACACCACAAGGATTTGGCTACTGTGTCTTTGGCAAGGTGGTGGATGGCAAAGAAGTGGTTGATGCGATCAAGAAGGTGAAAACCGGTCGCTCTGCCGGGCATCAGGATGTACCGCTGGAAGATGTGATTATTGAAAAAGCGGAACGAGCTTAAGGAGCTTCTGCATAGCTTCGTCGTTGCGAGGAGCGCAGCGACGCGGCAATCCATAAAATGTTGATTTCATTGATACAGTGGATTGCTTCCTGCCACGTTACACTCGCAGTCGCAATGACGAGATTCGAGATTAATCAGAGATTCCTTAGATATTTCATTCCATATTGTGATTAACAGACATGCGCTTGAGTTAAAAATGATAGAAGCTGACAAAATTTTGGAACAGGCACAAAATCGTGCACAAGAACAAGCACTTGCTTATCGGGGTGTACTGTTACCAGCAGAAGCATATACGGTTTTGCAAGCCATGCCGGAAGCCAGGATTGTCGATGTGCGCTGTCGTGCTGAGCTGGATTGGGTAGGGCGTGTGCCTGAAGCAATAGAAGTCGAGTTGCTGACTTATCCGGGGATGCAGCCCAATGCCGGTTTTGTGGAACAGCTTGGTGAGCAGGTTACAAATGATGCGGTGCTTTTATTGCTGTGCCGGACAGGGGTGCGATCTGACAAAGCAGCGACATTGCTCAGTCAGAATGGCTTTAGCAATTGTTACAATATCCTGGAAGGTTTTGAAGGCAACAAGGATGAAAGCGGTCATCGTGGATTAAAAACCGGTTGGAAAGCTGCCGGGCTGCCTTGGACGCAAGGCTGAAACGGACTTGATCAACCAGCGGACCAGTCGATCAGGCCGGAATAGGCAGTCAGTAAAATAATCAATCCGAAACCAATGCGATACCAGGCAAACGGGGTAAAGTCATGGTGACTTACGTAGCGGATAAATCCACGTATCGCAATCAATGCGCTGATAAAAGCAGCGATTGATCCCACCACAAATATTCCCAGATCATCACTGTGCAGAAATTCCCGATGTTTGTAGACGTCGTAAAAGGTCGCTGCGAACATCACTGGAATGGCCAGAAAAAAGGAAAACTCCGCCGCCGCCTTGCGCGATAATCCGAATAATAATCCGCCGATAATGGTTGCGCCGGAGCGAGAAGTGCCCGGAATCAGCGCCAGGCATTGTGCACAGCCGATTTTGAGCGCGTGTTTCCAGTTCATGTCGTCTACATGTGCAACCTCTATCCGGTGTTCCCGATGTTCCGCCCACAGAATGATTATGCCGCCAATAACCAGTGCCAGTGCAACGGGTAGAGGATGAAACAGATAGTGTTTTATTATTTTGATAAATAACAGACCCAGAATTGCAGCTGGCAGGAAAGCAATAAACAGGTTCAGTACAAAGCGATTGGCTTGTTGCGTTCCCAGATTTCTGACTACGTTGATCAGCCGTTGACGATATTCCCAACAGACGGAAAGAATGGCTCCCAGTTGTATGGCTACGGTAAAAACCTGCGCCCGGTCATCGTTGAAATCAAGCAAATCGCCTGCCAATATCAGATGTCCGGTGGATGAGATTGGTAGAAACTCAGTCAGTCCTTCAACAATACCCAATAGCAATGCCTTGATGAGAATCAGCCAATCCATGATGTCCTAATATAAGAGGTTTAAACAGGTAAAATCGGCAAAGCTATAGTTTGCTATAGATTTCACTTCCTCTTTTTTTGAATTCATCGGCTTTCTGTGCCATGCCTTCCTGCAGTGCCTTGTCTTCAGAAATACCCTGTTGTGCTGCATAATCGCGCACATCCTGGGTGATTTTCATGGAACAGAAATTGGGGCCGCACATTGAGCAGAAATGGGCGAGTTTGGCACCTTCCTGTGGCAAGGTTTCATCGTGAAATTGTCTGGCTTTGTCCGGATCCAGGCTCAAATTGAACTGGTCATTCCAGCGGAATTCAAAACGTGCTTTGGATAATGCGTTATCGCGAATTTGCGCACCGGGATGGCCCTTGGCCAGATCAGCGGCGTGTGCTGCAATTTTATACGTGATAATGCCATCCTTGACGTCATCTTTATCCGGCAAACCCAGGTGCTCTTTTGGAGTGACATAGCACAACATGGCCGTGCCATACCAGCCGATCATGGCCGCACCAATCGCCGAGGTGATGTGATCATAACCGGGGGCAATGTCGGTAGTGAGCGGTCCCAGGGTATAGAAAGGTGCTTCATGGCAGTGCTCAAGCTGCAGATCCATATTTTCGCGGATCAAATGCATGGGAACATGCCCCGGACCTTCAATCATGGTTTGAATATCGTGTTTCCATGCGATATTTGTCAGTTCACCCAGTGTTTTTAATTCAGCAATCTGTGCTTCGTCATTGGCATCGTGAATTGAACCGGGGCGCAAGCCATCCCCCAGGGAGAAGCTGACATCATAGGCTTTCATGATGTCGCAGATGTCTTCAAAATGCGTATACAGGAAGCTTTCCTTGTGATGCGCCAGACACCATTTGGCCATAATAGAGCCACCACGGGAAACAATACCGGTCAGCCGTTTGGCGGTCATGGGCACGAAAGGCAGGCGCACCCCGGCGTGGATGGTGAAATAATCAACGCCCTGCTCGGCCTGTTCAATTAAGGTATCGCGGAAAATTTCCCAGGTGAGTTCCTCCGCTTTGCCATCGACTTTTTCCAGTGCCTGATAAATGGGGACAGTGCCGATCGGAACCGGGCTGTTGCGGATAATCCATTCGCGTGTTTCGTGAATGTTTTTTCCGGTGGAGAGATCCATCACGGTATCGCCCCCCCAGCGAATCGCCCAGGTCATTTTTTCCACTTCATCCTGAATAGTGGAACCCAGTGCAGAATTACCGATATTGGCATTGATTTTAACCAGAAAGTTGCGGCCAATAATCATCGGTTCTGCTTCTGGATGATTGATATTGGCGGGAATAATGGCACGTCCGCGTGCAACTTCATCGCGTACAAATTCCGGAGTAATCCATTGCTGAATTGCGGCACCAAAATCCTGTCCGGGGTGCTGGCGCATTAGCAATTCATTTTTTGTCAGATCAGTAATGCGTTCTTTACGCTGATTTTCGCGGATGGCAATGAACTCCATTTCCGGTGTAATAATGCCGCGCCGGGCATAGTGCATTTGAGTAACATTGGCGCCATTTTTTGCACGACGGATGGATCGGTTCAGATTAAAGCGCATGGCTGCGAGAGCTGGATCTTGCAAGCGCTTCAGGCTGTAAGCTGAAGATAGTCCTGAAAGAACATCTGTATCCGCACGTTCCTCTATCCACTTTTCGCGCAAGGGAGATAAACCTTGACGAATATCTATACTGATATCAGGGTCCGTGTAAGGGCCGGAGGTATCGTAGACACAGATAGGCGGGTTTTTTTCGACGCCCTGGTTGGTAGTGGTGTCGGACTGACTGATTTCCCGCATAGGCACCTGGATATCGGTACGGGAGCCCTGAATGTAGATTTTGCGTGAATTGGGAAGCGGCTGTATTGCCGCCGTATCTACCCGCGCGTTGTCGCTGGTGAATTTTTCCAGTCTGGAAACAGGTGTTTTCATGCTATGCTCCTTGAAAATGCCGCAAGGAACAGGGATGATTCCCGACTTCCCTCCGGCGGCGTTATCCGCATCAGGTATTAAGGGACTGTCTCACCGACATTTCGATTTTCCCATGAAATGCGGACCCCTAGCCAAAGCTGTCAAGCTAAAGTAAATATGGAATAATTGCAAGTCCGATTCTTTCATTAACAACAGAATTAGATTTATGACGAACCTTGAACAAAGCCGCTTCAATATGGTGGAACAGCAAATCCGGACGTGGAACGTACTGGATCAGGATATCCTGGATTTGTTATATCAGGTAAAGCGCGAAGAATTTGTCCCTGCAGCGTATCGTTTTATGGCATTCACGGATATGGAAATCCCGCTGGAGCATGATGCGGTGATGCTGGCTCCCAAGATGGA